>NZ_JBKZWT010000002.1:0-64030 GCF_047759905.1 Sinomonas sp. G460-2
GCAGAAGTACGACGTCGGAGCGCACCTGACGCCGGGACGGAACCAGATCGACGTCGTCCTCTCCGACGGGTGGTACCGCGGGCGGAACAGCGGCGCCCAGCGCAGGAACGTCTGGGGCGAGACGACGGCGGCGCTCGCCCAGCTCGAGGTCGACCTCGCACCCGGGGAGCGGATGACCGTCGGCACCGGCGGCGACTGGGTCACGCTCCCGAGCCGGATCGTCCGGGCCGACCTCATGGGCGGCCAGACGACCGACTTCCGCATCGACCCCGACCGCGCCGAGCCCGCACCGGTCCGCGTCGGCATCGTCTCGCCGCCGGCCCCCACACGCTCCCCCGCCGCACCCGTGCGGCGCGTCGAGGAACGAAAGCCGCTCTCCCTGACCACGCTGCGCGACGGCGTGTCGATCCTCGACGCTGGCCAGAATCTCTCTGGGTGGGTGCGGCTCGCGAATCTCGGCGCACCGGAGAGCGAGACCGTTCTCGAGTTCGGCGAGCACCTCGACGCAGCCGGCGACCTGACCACCGCCCACCTCGACATGACGGCCAACGACGGCCGGAAGCTCGAGTTCCACCAGACCGACCGGGTCATCGCCGGCACACACGGTGACGTGTTCGAGCCCCGGCACACCGTTCATGGGTTCCGCTATGTGCGTATCTCCCACCCCGGCCGCGAGCTCTCCGTCGATGACTTCACGGTCGTCGTCGTCCATTCGGACCTCGCGCGCAGCGGATGGTTCCGCTGCAGCTCGCCCGATCTCGAACGCCTGCACGACGCCGCGGTGTGGAGCTTCCGTGGCAATATCGTCGACGTCCCCACCGACTGCCCCACCCGCGAGCGCGCCGGCTGGACCGGGGACTACCAGGTCTTCGCGCCCGTCGCGGCCATGCTGTACGACGTCGAGGGATTCTCGCGGAAGTGGCTGCGGGCCGTGCGAGACGACCAGTGCGGGGACGGGCTTCCGGCCGCCTTCTCCCCGGATTCCGCCCGGATCAAGCGGCACCCCGCGAACCCGTCCCGGGTCATGGGAGCGTCGGCGGGCTGGGGCGACGCGACCGTGCTCGTCCCGTGGGCGGTCTACGAGGCCTACGGGGACCCGGAGGTCCTCGCGGAGAGCTGGGACTCGATGACGCGATGGGTCGACTACGCCCTGCACCTCGCCGAGACCCTCCGACACCCATCGCGTGTAGCCCGGTCTGCGGACCCGCTCCCCCACGAGCGGTACATCTGGGACGGTCCGTTCCACTACGGGGAATGGTGTCAGCCCAGGCGCCGCCGTGCGGACGGTTCGCTCCTCGATCCTATGGAGGAGGACTCCTACGCCTACATGAGCGCGGACCGCGGGGAGGTGGGAACGGCCTACCTCTACAGGTCCACGTCCGCGCTGAGTCGGATCGCCCGCCTGCTCGGACGGGGGGAAGCCGCCGATCGCTATGCCCTCGTCGCCGAAGCCGTGAAGGCGGCCTGGCAGACCGAATTCCTCGCCCCCGACGGGCGAACCCACGACGACTCCCAAGGCGCCTACGTCCGAGGGCTGGCCTTCGGCCTCATCCCCGAGGCGCTGCGCGGTGCGGCGGCCTCACGCCTCGTGGAGCTCGTCCACGAGGCTGGCGACCGGCTCGGCACGGGCTTCCTCTCGAGCGGGCTCCTGCTTCCCGTACTCGCCGACCACGGCCACGCTGACCTCGCCTACCGGCTGCTCTTCCGCCGCGGCACGCCGTCCTGGCTCGGAATGCTCGACCGCGGCGCGACAACCGTCTGGGAAGACTGGGACGGCATCGACGAGAACGGCAACGCCCACGCATCACTCAACCACTACAGCAAGGGCGCAGTCATCCGCTTTCTTCACGAATACCTCGTGGGCCTCCGCCAGGCACCCGATTCGGTCGGCTGGGAGCGCTTCGAGGTTCGTCCCCTGCTGGGGGGAGGCGTCACATCGGCGGGCTTCCGCTTCGTCTCTCCCAGGGGCGAGATTTCGGTGTCATGGGTCATTGACGACGACGGCGGCGACTTCCGCATCGACGTCACCGTCCCTGCCGGAAGCACGGCCCAGGTCACGATGCCCGACGAGACAACAGCCGCCTACGGTCCTGGACGCCACCAGGCTTCCTGCCCGGCCCCAACCCCCACCCATGCAACGAGAATTGAGAGCTCACGATGAAGATCGCCACCGAGGACTTCGGCCGGATTGAGGTCACCGACGTCCCTCTCCCCGACCACCTCCGCGATGTGACGGCCACCTACACCTTCTCCGGCAAGGTCTTCGTCCTCTACCGGACCGACGAGCACCCACGGAGCGAGGACTGGTACCACGCCGCCGTCCTCAACGACGACGGCACCGACTTCACGAACATCTTCTCGGGCCCCATCCCCGAGCACCCCAAGGCCAACGGCATCCGCCACATGCCCTTCGCCGACAACCGGCGTGTGCTGCTCGGCGACTACGTACTCGAATGCAGCCCGGACATCGACACCTGCACGAGGGCCGAACTCGTGGCGGTCGAGTACCCGTGGGGGCTCGAGCAGGACCCGATGACCTCGCACCACTGGTCCGAGATCATCGTCTCAGCGGACAACGAACACATCGCGTGGACGATCCTGCGGAACGACATGGGAGCAGCTGTCGCGTTGGGGCACCTGACTCGGGCCCACGACCGCTACATCATCGAGGACCCGGTCGTCATCAGCAGCACAGAGAGGTTCGCCGCCGACCCCGGGCGCGAGGGCTGCGTTGTCCCCCTCCCGATCAGGGGCGGTGAGGTCAAGCAGTTCGTGCGCGGCGGCACGGCGATCTCCTCGGCCGGCGGCAAGAACGCCTTCCTGACCGACTCCGTCGTCCAGGACCTGACCACGGACGAGGTCGTCCGGGTCACCCGCACCCCGGGCTACGACGAGACGACTATCTTCTCGCCCGACGAGCGCCTTGGCCTCGTCATGACCTCGCGCGCCTCACAGCGCACAGACCCGGCGGTCCTCGGCTTGGTCCCGCGGCCGCACGGAATCCTCTCGGGCATGGACCTGGCCTGGATCGTCTACCAATACGCCGTCTCCGGCGTGCGCAGCTTCCGAGAGGGCAACATCGGCCCTGTGCTCATCGACATCGAACGGTCGATGAGCGAGCCCGGCTACCAGGGCGTTGCGCTCAACGACCCCGACGAATCGTGGGTCTATGTCTCGCCCATGTCCTGGCACCCGTCCGGTCGGAAGGCGATGTGGCCGGAGATGCTGCGCGGCAGCGAACGGCCCGGCGTCTACCGTCAGATTCGGGTGCGGGTCGCGCACCTCGTCGACCACGAGCCCTCCGCGCCGGTGCCCGTCCGGCCGACGCCTCTCGCCGTCCCCTACGGCATGGCGGGTGAGGCTGCCGAACGAGTCCTGCGCGGGCCGGCCGAGCATCTCCGCGCGGGGCGCATCGCGGGGCAGCACTCGGGGCACCTCGACTTCGAGAGCCAGCCGGGCAATTTCTCGGAGGGACTCGCAGCCTCGGTCACGACCACGTACGTCGACTACAGCGACGACGGCCGGACATTCTACAACGGCTGGGAGCGGACCCTCAGCTCGTTCGCCGCCGAGAGCGTCTATGCGGCAGACCTCGACGTGACGGGAGACGAGTCGGGCGAGATGAGCCTCCGCGCCACCTGGTCGAGCCTGCGCGACGGCACGCGCCTGCTCTTCGGCCCCGCCGAAGACGGCCTGCCCAAGAGCCACGGCTTCGCGCGCTACGGCGGTCAGGTTCTCAAGGTCGAAGACCTCGCAGAGTGATTCCCGATCCAGCCGCCCATTCCCCTGAAAGGACTCTCAGGACCTTCGCTGCCCCGGAAGTCTCCGACAAGCCCCTAGCGGAGCTGCTCTCCCTCGCTGGCCGCTCCGCGGTCGTCACCGGTGGCGGCCGCGGGCTCGGCAAGGCCATCGCCTCCCGGCTCGCCGAAGCCGGCGCCGAGGTCCTTATCGGGGACCTCGACGAAGAGTCCGCGCGTGCAACCGCCGCTGAACTCTCCGACCGCTACGGCGTCTCAGCGCACGGAAAGCTCATGGATGTGACCGACAGTGCATCCGTCGCCGCCGCGGCCAACATGGCCGAGGCGAGGTTCGGCGGCCTCGACATCTGGGTCAACAACGCGGGGATCTTCCCCAGCGTCCCGCTGCTCGAGACGACCGATTCGCTGTGGGACGAGGTCTTCGCCGTCAACTCCCGCGGCGTCTTCGTCCGGTTCCCGCGAAGCCGCCCGGCACATGGCCGCCGCCGGGCGGGGCGGCGTCGTCGTCAACGTCATCTCCACCGCAGGCTTCCGCGGCACTGCCCCCGGCCTCGCCGCCTACGTCAGCTCGAAGCACGCGGCACGCGGCATGACGCGGCAGCTCGCCCTCGAACTCGCGCCCCACGGCATCCGGGTCCTCGGGGTGGCTCCCACGTACGTCCCGACCGAAGGGAACCGGATCGCGGGTGCCGGGCCCGTGCCCGACGGCGGCTCGCTCCCGCCCATGATGCTTACGAGCAGACTCGGCCGCGTCGGGGTCCCGGACGACGTCGCGCGGGTCGTGCTGTTCTGCGCCTCCGACCTCTCGGTCCTCATGACGGGAAGCACGTTGCTCGCAGATGCGGGGGAAACGGCCTGAGGCCAGAGGCCCTGCGCGGTACGGCCTCGTCGCCGATTGCCAGCGCCATGAGCTGCGAGGTGTATGCGACTCTTGAGGATTGCCCGACACATTCGCACCCTGGCTGTGGTCGCTGTCAGAAAGCGACGGCCCGGTCGCAACCAGCTCATGGAGACCGATGGACACGCGATCAGGATCGCGGCCGCCCCAAACCAACCGGCAACTTCAAATGCTTGATTCATGACTCATGGACGCCGTCATTTCTGGGGTTCTGCCTGGCGGCCGAGGTGGAGCTGCCAGGGGACGGCTGGGAGTGCAGTCGTGCTTCCCGCGTCGCCGGTGGGTTTGAAGGTTTCGCCGATCAAGCTGCCGGTGTTGGTGGCGATGACGACATTCTTCTGGTCCACGATGCACGAGCCCGGGGGTAGAGAGAGCAGAAGGGGTTCGAAGCTCGCCTGGAGCTGGCCGATCAGAACATCGGCGAGGGCGACCCCGACCAGCCCGCCTTGCTGGGTGACAGGTTTGCTGAAGGTGATGATGTAGGCGTTCGAGCCGTTGCCGTCCGCGTAGGCGTAAGTGGGGCGGATGGCATCCTGGGTCCCTCCCTGCGGCCACCACGGGGTGCTGGTGTAGTCGTAGAACTCCAAGTCCATGTGCAGCCGCTGCTGGGTATGCTGGCCGACGGGGGTGTAGGACCAGATCAGGCGGGGTTCGCCGAAGAACGATGCGTCGGCCATGATACCCAGCCCGTACAGCGTTGGGGAGACCTCACCTAGGGTCCGGCGTGCGACGTCGTAGACGGCCTCCAGCTCCTCCAGTCCGGCGGTCGGGGCGGCCGCGAGGGCAGCGTGGACGGCGTCCTCGACGACGCGGATCGAGGAGGCTGCGGTGTTCTGGATCTTTGACGCAAGGGCCTCGATGGAGGCGATGACGTACTCGAGTCCGGCGCCCGCCGGCGGGGCCCCGGGGGCGGCGGTGTCCATGGACATGCGCAGGTCGATGAGGCGATTAATGTCGCCCCGGACGTGCTGTTCGGCCCTGGCTCGGGCACGGGCCACGTCCCCGGCCAGTATTGCCTCCACGATGGCGGCGTGCTCCGTGGCCGCCTGGCGCCCGCGGTCGGAGGCGCTGGACCACACCAGCGGCCCCACCTCGGCCAGCAGGGCCATCTCCTGGCGGCTGAGCCGGACCGAGCGCGAGGCGGCCGCGAGCTCCATGTGGAACCCGCTGTCCGCCCGGGTCATCTCCGCGGGCCCCTGGGCGCCCTCCACCATGGCCGCCAGGGACACCAGGCGCGCCACGGAGATCTGCTCACTCCTGGCCGCCGCCGCAGCCGCCGCCGATCCTGCCAGCACGGCCCGGTATTCCCGGAGGTCCCGCAGCTCATCCAGCGAATACCCGGCGAGGGTCTCCCGGCGCGCTCTGGCTATGTCCCCCATGTTGGCCTTGACGAAGCTGCCCCCTCCCCGGCCCCGCCGCGTCTCCACGAGCCCCAGGTGGCGCAGCTCGGCGAGCGCGGTGCGCAGCGTCTGGGTCGAGACGCCCATCATGGCCGCCAGCTCGCTCTCGCTGGGCAGCTGGGTGCCGTCCTCGAGGACACCGAGTTCGATAGCTTGGCGGAGCCGGCGCCCGATCTCCTCCCCGCGCTCTGCAATCTCCAACGGCGCGAACGCGAGTTTCTCTGTCCAGCTGCTGCTCATGGCACCCCCTCCTACATCCGCCCTCTGGCCATGCATCCTCTCGAACCAGTATAGGGCAAACTCTTGACATGTGAACTCACAGGTTTATTCTTAATCACAGGAAGCGGAACGGGATGCAGATCCCCAACCGACCGCCGTCAGCAAGGAAGTAGGAGGGCGGGGCCATGTTGCACACCAGCGATGTCGTCCACGCCTGGAACCGGGCCGGCAACTACACACCGGACGACCGCCTCGGACTGTACGCGCAGGCACTGGCCGCGACCAGCGCGATCGGCGCATACCGCGTCTTGGACGATTACGCCGAAGACCTCGCGATCCTGGCCCTGTACCGGGTCGACCGCCCCCATGCGACCATCGCGGACCTGCACCAAGTGCCGCCGCTGGCGCTCGCCAGCTACCACCAGCTCCTCCACGACCTCGCCCACGAAGGGCTCGGCCCGGCCGACTCCCGCGGCAGCGTTCCGATGGGAGGCCTCCGGTGAAGCGCCGCACCCCGCGCACCACGACCGGCCTGACCGCCGCTGCCCGGCTCGGCGACGAGCAGCCACAGGCCGGCGCGACAGCGCAAGAGCTCCTCAGCCGCGAGCTCGAGATCGCCGCGATCCTCACCGACCTGAACCTGGACTGACCTCATCCGAGGCGTTCTCCGACCACGCGAGAGATCCCGCCAACCGCGGACTCTCGCGACCCGCCAACGCACCCAGACCGGTGCCCGCCTGATTCTTCGGCGCTGGGAGGAAACGAGCGAACCGGACAGCTGTCTCGCGGCGTTGAAGTTGGCGAAAAGCGTCTGAAGCCGAGATCGACCCGTTCGCAAGTTATCCGGACAGACCCTTCGCCGGGCCCTGCCTCACCAAACGGAAGTCGAAGGCGCTTGCAAGGTGCTGCTCGATGGAAAAAGAGACGGGGCGCTCGTCGGCGTCGTAGTCGACTTGTTTGATCACGAGCAATAACTCATCGGGTGACACGCCGAATACGGGTGCAAGTTCGGCGCCTGCCGTAGCTGGTTCGATGGCGGCGATGCCGAAGGCGACGTCGACACCGCAGACATCCGACAGGAACGCGTAAAGAGACGCTCCAAGACTTGCCGGATTCGGCGGCAACAACGCGGCTGAGAAATAGTCATGTTCGACCGTCACGGGTGTTCCGTCGGAGGTCCGGACCCGGTAAAGGTCCACGACGGCTGCGCCAGGTTCCAAACCGAGACGGGCTGACACGTCTTCGCTCGCTGAACCCAGACGCCACGACATCTCAGCGATCCCGGGCGTGTGTCCCCCCGAGCTGATGAGCTGATCAGAGCCGACGTTCTGGTGAAGGCTATTGACCAAGGGGCGAACAGAGTTCACGTACGTGCCCGAGCCATGTCGTCGGTCGACGAGCCCTTCGCTCTGAAGCTGCGCAAGTGCGGCGCGAACGCTGACCCTGCTGACGCCGAGTTCTTCTGCGAGTGCGGGTTCGGAGGGAAGGCGGTCGCCAGCTATCCACCTGTCTTCTCTGAGAAGCTGGCGCAGCGCCTGAAGCGCGCGATTCGTTGCACTGGGTCGGCGCGAGACCGCCTCGCGCAATCCCCCGTCAACGTCGAGCATGCGAATCACTGATTTCAGTCATGAATGCCTCACCCAATCGGTACCCGCGTTGCACCTGTACAACCGCGGAAGCCACCGTTGAACTTCGGATTTGATGTGTTGACGAGTGCAAACGTGCTCCGCAAGAAGCAATGCTGCTATTCGACATTCTCGCCGGGGCCTCCTGCCCACACCATCAGCACCGGTTCGGTGCCGCGGTTGTGAATGCGGTGTGGAATGCTCGGCGGGATAGCGATAGTGTCACCCGCCTGCAGGGGGTACTCGTTCTCGCCGTCATCGATGATGCCCTCCCCCGACACGCAGTAGAAGATCTCCCAGGAGTTTGCGTGCCCTGGGTCGACAGCTCCGGTGTCTCCCGGGTTCACCAGCGAACTGCCGAACCAGAGGGCATCGTTGCGGAGGTATTCGTGGCAGAGCTCCGGTCCCTCGTGGAAGACCTTGGCATCTGACTTTCGGATGATGGTGGGCTTCGACAATGTCATTCGTCCTTCTCTGGTGGATGGGTTACCTATGGGCTTGCGGTCCCGAGCAGGGCTGCCTGGGTATCCACTGGTCATGTCGGGCGATCTGCTCGTACCGGTGCCGTTCTCGATCGGCCTCGGCGTCCGACCAGCCCAGTGTGTCTTTCATGAGGGCGGCAATCCGGGGCAGTGCGTCGCGGCCACGGTCGGCAGTCTGAATCGCAATTCGTGTTCGGCGCTCGAGCACATCGTCGAGGTGCAGCGCACCCTCGTGAGTACACGCGTGCACGATCTCCGCGGCGAGAGTTCCGGCACCACCGGGGATTTCCTCACGTAATTGAGGGTGGTCTTCGATGAGATCGAGCAGTTCGGCGATGCACGATCCATAGCGCCGTGAGAGGCGCTCCGCCTGGGTTAGGCCCAAGGCTTGCTCGTCCGCCCTCACGCCCTTCGCCGAGCGTGGTGCGTCGAATCCCTCTGCCCCAAGCAGGGGCGTGCGATCGGTGGTGGACGCTGGTATGGCTGGGTCACCGAGCGCGGTCGCAGCGGTGTCGATCAGCTGCGCTGCCATGGCGCGGTACGTCGTGAACTTGCCACCGGTGATCATTGACATGCCCGGGACCGGTGAAATAATCGCATGCTCACGGCTGAGCCGGAAGGTATCCACGTCGGGCTCCCCCGCCACCAGCGGGCGCAAGCCGACGAACACGCCGAGGATGTCGGCCGCTGACACGGGTGTGTTGAGGACGCTGTTCAAGCGTCCCAGGAGGACTGCGACATCGGCGCGGTCGGCTGCAGCGCAGGCCGGGTCGGCGCCCTGCCACTCAGTATCTGTGTCGCCAACGAGCCAGGATCCCTGCCACGGAATGACGAACAGGAGTCCCGTGGCCGTGCGTGCCAGCAGGCCGGTGTCCATGTCGATCGCTGACTTCGGCAATACGATATGGACGCCCTTCGAGAGGCGCAACTCGGGTCTCGTCAAGGACCCGGAGGGCACGAGGCTGCCGGTCCATGCGCCCGCGGCGGTGACGGTGTGCCGTGCGCGGATAGCGATGCCCTCGCCGGTCTCCAGATCGGTGCATTGGACTCCGATGGCCCGTCCGTCTTCAATAGCGACGTGGTCGGCGCGGATTCTCGTGGCAATCAGCGCGCCGTGTGCTCTCGCGGTCCGCGCGACGGTGATCGTGTATCTTGCGTCGTCGGTCTGAACGTCGTGGAACAGCACGCCTCCCACGTAGCCGCTGGTGCGGAGCGCGGAAGCGACCCTGGCAACACCCCTGCGGGAGAGGTGCCGGCCTGCAGGGATATGCCGAGCGCCGCCGAGGCGGTCGTACAGCGCAATGCCCGCGCCGACATAGAGGCGTTCCCATACGCGGTGGCGGAGGGGCAAGACGAACGGCACAGGCGTGACGAGGTGTGGAGCGATTCGCTGCAGCAGCAGACTCCTCTCGCGGAGCGCTTCGCGCACGAGCCGGAAGTTGAACTGCGCCAGGTAGCGCAGGCCGCCGTGGATGAGCTTGCTGGACCTGCTGGATGTACCGGCTGCCAGATCGGTCTGCTCGATCAGTCCCACTGTGAGCCCGCGAAGTGCGGCGTCGAGCGCTGCGCCCGCCCCCGTGATGCCGCCGCCGACGACGAGCACGTCCAGCTCCTCCCGCCGCATCCCATCGATCGATTCACGGCGCTGGGCCACGCTCAATCGATTCGTTTCAGACATGTATGACATGTTGGCATCTCTGCAGACATATTTCAAGCTAGGTGTGTCTCTTCGGCATCCGTGTCGGACCGCGCGAGAGCTTCTTTGGACCGCGCGCTACCCCGACGGCATCTGCCAATGTTGGCCGATCTCTTGCGAACCGCGGACTAGACCTTCTTGCTCGAGGCATCGAGGAAGACCAGCGCCACGCCGACGGCTACGACGGCGAAGCCGATCAGAGTCATACCGGTGAGGGTGTCCCCGAACATCAGCCATGCCCACACGGCTGCGGTCGGCGGCGTGAGGTAGATGAGCGTGCCGACCCTGGTGGCGCTAGTGCGGCGCAGTACGACCCAGTACAAGGTGTAGCCGCCGGTGATGGAGAACACCACGTACCACGCCACCGTTACCCAGAAGTCGCCGTTCGAAAGGTGCGGCCCGACGAACTGTCCAGTGACTGCCGCAAGGGCGACGAACACGATTGCGCCGACGAGGACCTGGATGCTGAGCCGCTCCGCTACTGGACGTTGGCTCGGCCGTCGAGCCTCGATCAAGGTGGCAGCGACAAGGGCGAGCATTGCGGTGAACGGCAACAGGTAGGCCCACGCGGGCGCGGCCCCTCCCTGGAGGTCGCCGCTCACGGCGAGAGCGACGCCGGCCAGGCCGGTCACCAGTCCGGTCCACTCCCGTTTCTTCACGGTTTCCTTGAGAATCAGGGATGCGATCGCGCCGGTCATCATCGGCTGGAGTGCGGCGATGACCGCTGCAGTGCCGACGCCCACGCCGTACTGGACGGCGGCCACCGCACCCCACGTGTAGACAACTTGTGAGAGTAGGCCAACGAGCACCTGCTGTTTCCAGCCGGCGGGCATCCGTCGCGCGCTGTTGGGTCTGGGGGTGGTGGTAATGATCAGGATGACCACGGCGACCGGGCACAACACCACCATCCGCCATGACAGCAGGTTCAGCGCGGTGAATGCCTGAGTTCCAAGCCGGGAACCGATCCATCCGGAGCTCCACGCAAGAACGAAGGCAACCGACAACCCGGCGGTTACCCACGAACTGGTGCTCCGGGAGGTCGGCTCAGCAGACGCCGGCGCGCTCATACTGCTCCGCCGGCTCCAGGCTCTGCAGGATGTCGCTCACCGTAGACTCCACAAATTCAGCGCGGTCCGACACGTCGCCTTCGGAACCGTGCAGAATGCGCGATGAGGTCACGGGAGCGGAGCAGTATTCGAAGATGCCTTCGTTGATTGAGGTGTGCATGGCGTTGAGGAACCCGCGCCTTTCGTAGCGTTCGAGGCTGCTCGCGCCAAGCCCGACGAGGTGGATCCGCTTGCCGACCAACGCCGTTCCTTGAGCGTCCTCGTCGATTCCCTTGCCCCACGCCCAACCGATGCTGAACACCCTCTCGATCCAGCCTTTGAGGACGGAAGGGATTCCCCACCAGTAGATGGGATAGACGAAGACGATGGCGTCTGCACGACTGGCCCGATCCTGTTCCCGCCTTACGTCGCCGGGCACGGGCGCCTCCAAACGGTATGCCTGTAGGTCCTCCATGGTGAACGCCGGCGCGAAGCCCTCGGCGCTCAAGTCCGCCACCTCCACGGTGTGCGCGGACGACAGCCCTCCGGCAATGTCTCGCGCCACAGAAGCTGTCAGCGATTCGGCGTCAGGGTGGGCGAGGACGATAAGAACATGCATTGTGTGTGGTTGCCTTTGCATCGGGGTCGGGCTCCCTCGGTTGAACCTGCCCAGAAACGGGTCTGGAGCAGACCGGGGAACGGCGTTGTGGTTGGCGACGTTGGTCCCGTCACATTCCGCTTACGGCTGCTGGCCCAGCCGGAACAGTGGCGTCACCGCTTGCTGCAGCGCCTCGTAGCGCGTGAACAGCCGGTCGTAAACGTCGGCGTTGTCCTTGTTCGGCTTGAATTCGCGGTCGTAGTGCATCGATGAGCGTGAGACGTCAATGACCGATGCACACACTCCTGCTGCTCCACCCGCGAGGATTGCTGCGCCGCGGGAAGCAGCCGATTCCGTGGCGAGAAGGGTACGGATCGGCAGGTGGGTTGCATCCGCCTTGATCTGGCACCAAACGTCCGATTTCGATCCGCCCGAGAGCGAGATGATCTCGCCCACTTCGACGCCGAGCCTCGAAGCGGCCTCGATCATGCGGCGGAGGACGATGGCTACGCCTTCCATGATTCCGCGGGCGACGTGTTGCTTCGTGTGGGCCAGTGTCAGGCCGAAGATTACTCCTCGCGCATACGCGTCTGTGTCAGGAGGGCCGGCGCTCTGCAGATGTGGCAAGACGATGAGATCGTCTGCGCCCGGTCTGACCTGGCTGACTTCGAAATCGATGAGCGTGTAAGCGCTCTTTCCGCAGAGCTCTGCCACCTTGAGCTCGTCGGCGCAGAACTGGTCACGGTACCAGCGCATGACCATGCCGCCCGTGGAGAACATGTGCACCATGAACTGGCCGGGGATGGCTGCGGGAAAGCAGGGAACCTCGCCCGAGGGATCGACCACGATGTCCTCGGTGATCGTGACGGTTGCCAGCGCAGATCCTGTGCTCTCCGAGAAGATTCCAGGGATCGCGTTGCCTACACCGAGGGCCCCACAGGCTTGGTCGAGCGCTCCCACGGACACCGGAACACCCTCTGGAAGCCCCAACTCGGCAGCGGCCGACGCCGTGAGCGTCCCGACGATCTCGCCTTGTTCCTTGATCTCGGGGAGCTGCTGCTCAGTGATGCCCAGGTACTCCAACATGTCCGGCCAGTACTTCCGCTGCCTGATGTCGAACAGCATCGTTGTGCAGAGCAAAGAGTCTTCGCTTGCGAGCGTGCCGGTGAGCTGCTGGACAAGGAAGTCCTTCAGCAGAGCGAATTTGGCGGTGCGTTCGAACATGTCCGGTTCGTTCTTCCGCAGCCACAGGATCTTCGATGCGGGCCAGATGGCGTCCATCCCCACCTGCCCGGTCACCTCTTGCAGCGTCGGACGCGTAAAGCGCTGCTCGATCTCTTCTGCCTCGGCGGTCGCGCGGTTGTCCATCCAGACGATGGCCCGGCGCAGGGGCTGCGCCTCCTCGTCCAGGCACAGGAATGTCTCGCCCTGGCAGGAAAGTCCGAGCGCGCGGATCTCGCGCGGGCTGACTCCAGATGAAGCAATGGCTCGTCTGACCGCCAGCGCGAACGTCGAGGTATAGGTATCGACCTCAAGCTCGACGTGTCCCGCCGCAGCGGTCAGAAGGGAATACTCCTCAGCGTGGCTTCCGATTTCGGCGCCGTGCGCATCGAAAATGGCAGCTTTGATCGCGCTCGTTCCAACATCGACCCCCAACAGGTAGTCAGTCATGACACCTTCATTCTCAGATCGTGCAGCGTGTCGACGACGAACTGCAGGTTTTCCTTGAACGATCCGCCCGGGACGAATCGACTTTCGAACAGTGCCCCGCCCATGGTGAACCCTAGCGGTCCAATCTCATCCATGAGTTGCACTTGCTCCACCGTATTGATGCTGCCGGCGATGATGACACGTTCGCCGCCGACCCTGGCAACCAGTTCCCTCGCCAGCGCGACGGGGTCTGCGGTGACCGACCGATAGGCAGTCAGATCGACGCCGTCGGTGCCGGCATCGAGGACGCGCTGGGCGTCCTCGACGATCTCTTCGATGCTACCGGTGAGAGCGATTTGCTCGCCGCTGACCTCCCCGCAGAAGGGGAAGTACTTCAGCCCGGCCTCTTGGGCGAACGCGTGGACGGCAGGTGAGTAGCGGGTGCCTGTGAAGTATTCGATGCCGCAATCGCGGGCGAGGCGGGCCGCCTCGAGTGCCTTGGCCTCTTCGAACTGGACAACTTCGAGAACCGGAGTCTTACCCGCCGCGCTGAACTCCTCGACAAGCCTCACCATTTCGGGTTTTGCCAGGCCGACGTCCTTGAACCCCCAGAAGGCCACCGGAAGGTGAGCGCACTCCAGGAAGAGTTCTCGGGCATTAGGGACCGTCACGTCCTGATTGGTGAGCATGACGATGAGTTCTGACTTCATGTTGGTTCCGATCTGTAACGTCTATGGGGGTGTGGTCCGCGTGCTGCGGTACGGCAAGGAGGGGCCGTATCCATCTGGGATCGTCCGAGTTTCGGGCGCGGTCTGTCTGCGGAGCCGGCTCCGCCGGGTCGAAACGGCGGGATCCTCGCCGTATGCGGCCGCGGGAGAGCTACTCCGCGCTGCCCTTGCCTGCACCAGCACTTATGCGGTCCGGGGAACATCATCGCCGTCGAGAGCTGACAGGCGCTGATGGCCGCGATCGTCACCAAGCTCAGGGATGTCGCCGCCGGAGATCTCGAATGCCTCTTGGGTCCGGCAGGATCATCCACAAGCACAGCGAGCGGCGAAACCGCCGCATTGGCCCGATCCCGCCCATAGCGCCGGGGTGACCGGGGCTATGGGCGGGTCCGTGCTCAATCGACGGAAAGAGCCGGTGACCTGCGCGCAGCGGAAGCACTGTCCTGTGCGAAATCAGATGCCTGCGTCTGCAGCGCGGCTCGGGCGGAGACATTCGGCACCCGGCGCGCCTGGTGCTCAGTGCCGAGCAGACTCAGAACGTTCTGGCCTGCTTGCAGGCCCGTGGCTATGGAAGTCTCGGTTGCGAGCGAGCCCAGGTAGTCTCCCGCGAGGAAGACGCGGCTGGCGCCGCGCATCAGCGTTTGCTGGATCTTGCCGCGGCCGGGGAAGCAGTAGGGCGAGCCCTCGGCCCAGCGAGAAACTCCGGCATCGACGACGCTGTCGGCGAAACCGTGACCCAGGACGTCGTCCAGGTCCGCTTGGTGAATCCGCGCCACCTCTTCGTCGCTCTTGTCGAAGAGGGCGCGTCCCTTGTCGCCTGGGGAAAACACCATGAAGCTGCCGCCGGGTGTGCGCTCCTTCTCGCTACCGCGGATGATGTTCGAGTTGTTCGTGGCGATCGAGAAGGATTTCTTCGGCGCCGCGATGCAGTAGACGTCGTCCCAGGGACGAGGCTCCGTCTCGTTTGTGAGGAATGAGCTGACCACGTGCGGGCCGTACTTGATCTGGCCGAGGGCGTCCCGAAGTTCGGTGGGCAGATCGACTCCGATGCGGTGCGCCACACTCGCCGTGGGAGCAAGGATGGCGGTTCGCGCTTCGACTTCGCGGTCCGTACCGTCCTGGCGGTATCGCACCAGCACGGAGTCCGTCTTTTTCACGACCTCGTGGACCTCCGCGCCAGTCTGAACGCGATCACCGAGGGCAGCGGCCATCGAAGTCGTCAGGGTCGACGGGCCGCCGACAATATACCGGTAAAGGCCTGAACCGCTTCCCAGCACCATCGTGAAATAGCCGATGCCCTGACCTGCAGAGATTTGATCCAGCTCGCCGCACACGCGAGTCACCGTGACTTCGAACAGCGCCTGGGCGTCGTGCGGCACGTTCTTGCCAATGAAGTCGCGGAAAGAGCGGTTGTTCTCGAAGTCGAAAATTCTCTGCTGGCGCTCGGCAGGTGACTCACCCGGACGAGCGCGCACGACTTTGAGGTATTTGAAGACCAGCGAGGAGAGAATCTTGGCGCCCACCGCGAACGTCCCCACCCGGGCCGACAAGGGCATCGGGATTCGAAGTGGATACGTCGCGAGCGAACCTTTGGTGAGGAGTTTGCCGTTCATGGACATGCCGGTCAACAAGCCCGGAATTTGCACGGTGTTGATTCCCACTTCGTTGAACAGGGTGTCCGAGGCCGATCCTGGGCCGGCGTACATATGTCCGCCCCAGTTCATCCAGTGCTCGCCGCGCCGTTCCGAGCGGACCCGTCCTCCGATTCGTTCGGTGCTCTCCAACACGAGGTTGTCGTAGTAGCGTGTACGCCATGCTGCCGAAAGGCCGGCAAGGCCGCCCCCGACAATAACTACGTCTTTCATTTGCTTGTTCTTTCTCTACTTGGCGTATTTTTCTTTACGCGTGCTGGCGAGGACTCACCGTCTGCGCCGCCGTCGGGAGCTGCATGTCGTAAGAAACGACTTCTTCCCTGACGTGAAGGCCAGCGGCGGTGCGCAGCTGGGAACTGGAACCGTCAGCGCGGTCACATTCTCAGGGTGCTCACCTGCAGGTAGTCGCAGACAACCTGCATGAGCTCGGCATAGTCGCCTTCCTTGATGAGCCAGTGATGGCCGATGCCTTCACGGACCATGGTGTCCACTACCTTGCTGGGCTTTTCGCTGAAGCGCAGCTTGGCATACAGCCTGATGCCAGCGGCGTCCCACTCCTCCTGGCTCGCCTCGAGCGTCGACGCGTTCGCCACCAGCATCTTGTAGTTGCCAGCGGCACCGGCCAAGCTACAGACCGTGACCTTCTTCAAGGGCTTGACCGTGAAGCAGACCTGGGTGCCGTCACCCATCTGCTCGACGCGCACCTCGTTGACGCCCTCAGCGTAGACAGTCGCTGTGCTTCCCTCGTGAGCGAAATTGAGTTGGTCGTTCTCGTCGTCGAAGCTTCCTGTTTCACCGAGGATCGATGCGATGGCCACCTCGTCGCCAGAGGCTGCCGTGTTGAGGATGTGCTGAACCACAGCGTTGCCGAGGTCGCCCTCAGTCTCGACGACAAGTCCCTCGTCGCCCAGCCAGGAGGCTGCGAGGTTCAGCAGACCCGAGTACCTCGGGTAGCACTCGCCGACGACCACGTCCAGGTTGTACTTCTCGACAATCGCCTTCGTGCCGAGATACACCTTGGCCGACCAGAGAAGCGTTTCATCACTTGCATTGACCTTGCCGGTCCGCGAAGCCAAGTCCTGCAGAACGCTTCTTGCCTCGTCGTCGGCAACTCCCTCTGCGAAATCGGTGATTTCTTCCATCTCCAGGTGAACGATGGTGGCACCGAACTTCTTCGAGAACTCCCATTCTTCGTTCACCATGTCCATGGCGCCGGCGATCCGCCAGTAGTTGCGAGGACCGACAAATGCCACGCGCGCATTCGCGAGGGTGCTGATAATGTGTCCTGCCTTAGCGACCAGGACGGCCTTCCGGACGGCCGCGTTATCGGTCGGCAGACCGTACACGTACTGGTACGGGATGTCCTGTATCTTGAGGATCGAGGTGAAGTGCTGAACGCAGGCCATCGAGAGCGTCTCAGGATACGGGGTGGCCCAGTACAAGGTCGGCAGGCCTAGTTCCCGAGCGAAAAGGTACTTGAGCGAGTCGCTCTGCCAGGTCGCGTCGACTATCGCAAGGGAAGTGATCCCGGAGTTCTTGAACTGATCGCAGACCGCGAGGGCGTCCCCGACGTTCTCTACGACGCGCTGGCCCACGACCAGGTCGATGCCGGCCTCGGTCAGCGATTTCGCGGTGGCCGCGAGCAGATCGTCGCACCGATCGCCGCCGAGCTCATATCTGCTGACGAGTACTACAAGCCCCATTTTGGGTGCCATTATGATCTCTCTTTCAGGTACCGCATCTATGTCCTTGCGCATGTCTGGCTTGATTCCGTCGCCCCCCAGATGAACGGGTCAGCCGAGGGAGTTCCCGGGTGAGTCGGCTGGTGCAGGCCGTTCCGGTGGCTTCAGGCCGACCGGAGCGGCGAGCCCCTCGCTCTGGGGTGGGGATCGCGCCGTTTCGCAAGCACGCAGCAACGCGATCCCGCCCGCTACTTCAGAAAGATGGCCGTACTCATCGAGCCCGGTGCTACTCGATCCCTGCGAAATCGAATACTGCGTCGACTGCGGCCTTTTCGTCTGCAGTCAGATCGAGCCGGGGACGACGCACCGAGCCCACGTCGATGCCCCGGTACTTGGTGACGATGTACTTAATCGTGGCTGGAACCTTCTCGGCGTTCTCCATGAGGTCGAATACCGGCAGGTACTTCGCGTAGTGCTTCTTCGCCCATTCCCAATCACCGGACATCGCTGCGTCGTAGAGAGCCAAGGCAGTCTTGGGAGCGAAGTTGGCGGACAGGCAGACCCATGCCTTTGCGCCCATCATGAAGCTTTCGAGAGCCATGTTCTCGTCGCCGCAGAACACGTTCAGGCGGTCCGGAGCATCGATCAGGGCCTCCGTCGTGCGGTGGATATCAGCCGTCGACTCCTTGAACGCCTGCGCCGCAGGCAGTTTGAAGATCTCCTTGAGAGACTCCCTGGAGATGTTCACCCCAGAGTTCCAGGGGTTGTTGTAGATCATGAGGGGCAGAGTGGTGTGCTCTGCAATGTAGCGGTAGTTCTCGACGATCTCGGTCTGATTGGGGTTCGAGTAGAAGGGCGGCAGCAGCATGGCGATGTCAAGGCCCGCACTCTGATCGTGATTGATCAGATCGATGACCTCGTCCGGCCTTTCGCGCGCCACACCAGCGGCAACGGTGAGTCCCTTCTCCTTCAGATACGGGACCATTTCCGAGATGTAGTACTTGTGTTCGTCGTTCGTGAGGCTCTGGTACTCACTCGTGGCGCCCAGAACAATCGCGTTCTTGATGCCATTGTCGACGAGCCAGTCCGCGTGCTTCTTTGCGGCCTCGAGGCGGAAGGAGCCGTCTTCGTTGAACGGGGTCACCAGAACGGGGTAAACCCCCACAAACTTGTCGTTCACTCTCGTTACCTTTCTTGGGTCTACCGATGTAGTCCGATCTTGCGGTGGTCGAGCCAGCTGTCGGCGGTGGCTGCATGTTGGCGGAAGTGGTTCGCCCTTCGAGGCAAGTTGTATGACAACAACCATTGAGATGACTTTCACACATCGGGGAGGAGCTGTCAAGGGGCTGTCGGCGCAGGCGGGGGCCGAAACCCCATGATGTCCGCCCAGAGATGCGGCAACCTCGGAGGGACTTGGCGAGAGCTGCAGTGGGGTGACGGCGCGGGCGCTGGCGCGAAGCCCTGATGCGCGCTGAACCGGTGAGGTCGCCGCGTTTGCGGGGCAGACCTCTTCACAATTTCATAGATGTATGACAACCTTTACGAGGTCGGGTACATCACACCTAGTGTTGCAGAGTCGCAGACGCCAAGGAGCAAACATGTTAGATACCAGGATCTTGTCCAAGCCAGACCTTTTCAGGAGACGGTTCCTGACCCGGCTGTTCGTCGTGCTTGCCGGTGGCACGCTCCTGGACGGCTTCATCCTGGGAGTCATCGGCCCCGTTACGGTCACCCTGGCGACTGACCTGAGTCTGACTTCGACCGACGTTGGCCTGCTTGCCGCAATGGCCATGCTGGGAATCCTGATCGGCGCTCCGTTGGGCGGCTGGGCGACAGACAGGTGGGGACGGAAACCACTGTTCATCATCGACATATCACTGTTCGTCGTGGCATCCGGGGTGCAGTTCTTCGTCGATTCGCCCGGGCTGCTGATGATCGTTCGATTCGTCATGGGCATAGCTATCGGCGCTGAGTACTCGGTGAGCTGGCCGATGCTGTCCGAGTTTGCACCCGCCCGCAAACGCGGCCGGCTGATGTCCGTGAACCAGCTCGCCTTCTACGGCGGATTCATGGTGGCCTACGCGTTCGCCTACTACCTGAACTCGGTCGGCGTTTCGTGGCACTGGATCCTCGGCTCCTCGACGTTCCTCGCGCTTGCGCTGCTGCTGGGCAGACTCGGCCTTCCGGAGTCGGCGCGCTGGTTGTGGAGCAAGGGCCGCAAGGACGAAGCTCGCGCCATAGCCTTCAAGTACATGGAGGGCGAGTCCGATATCGCCGAGTTCGAGCAGGTCACGGCGCACAAGACGAAGGGGCGGTTCGCAGACGTCTTCTCGCGCAAGTACATTCGGTGCACCGTCTTCATCACAATTTTCTGGTTCTGCAACGTGCTGCCGTATTTTGGGATCGCAACGTTTGCCGATGCAGTTCTGACGCAGTACGGCCTGTCCGGCGGTCTTGCCGGCGGTGTGGGACTGTCGATGATCGCAGTGATCGGTGTTGCGGTCACCATGTGGCTGATCGACAAAGCAGGCCGACGGGTGTTCACCGTGCCGCCGCAGTGGATCATGCTCGGCATCTTCCTATTCCTCGGGCTCTGGTCTGGTATCCCAACAGTTCTGGTTCTCATTCTGTTCTTGCTCTTCTCGTTCTTGAATGCGATCAATGGTGTGCTGGTCGCTGTGTACCCCGGTGAGCTGTTCCCGACCGAGGTCCGCGGCGTAGGCATCGGTTTCGCTGCCGCGGTCAGCCGGATCGGCGCTGCGGTCGGTACGTTCCTACTGCCTGTCGGAATCGACAAGCTCGGAATCAGCTCCGTGCTGCTGATCCTCGCAGGCGTCGTCGGCGTCGGAGCTCTCATCTCGCAGCTGTGGGCGCCGGAAACCAAGGGCAAGACCTTGTCCGAGTCGGCAGCCGGGTGGTCAGCCCACTGAGCCCGCGGGCCTCTGAGATCGGCTCTTGATTCATTGTCGCACTGGGTTTTCGACGCCACGCGCTTGCGTCGGGAATTCTGCGAACCCCGCTCAGGGCTCGTCGAGGGCCCTGGAATCGTCTCTCACCGCAGACCGAGCTCTTCTCTGCGAAAACACAGGGAATTGCTTACGAGATTCTTCACCGAATTAGACGGAGGAAAAGCATGACCTTGACCCCAGGAATGTTAAACGGGAAGACCATTCTTATCACCGGTGCGTCCGGTGGGATCGGCGCAGCCACTGCCCGAGTGGCACACCGTGAAGGCGCCGTTGTCGTCGTGCATTATGGTTCCAACCGGGCATCAGCCGAGTCGCTGTCCGCAGAACTTGGCGACGGCCGCGTTCACCTGGTCCAGGGAGACCTCGCCAATCCTGCAGAGACCAAGAGGGTATGGGAGGACTCAGTCCGGGCGGTGGGACATCTCGACGTTCTCGTCAACAATGCCGGCGCATACATCCCGACGCCGATGGACGACGACGATGCATGGCGGGAGGGGTGGGAACGCAACGTGGCACTGAACATCATCGCACCCGCAGATCTCACCCGGTACGCGATCCGTCATTTCCAGGAACGCAACGGCGGCATCATCGTCAACGTGGCAAGCCGATCTTCACACCGCGGCGACAACCCCGGGTACTTCGGATACGGGGCCGCAAAGGGGGCGCTGCTGTCACTCTCGCGTGGCGTCGCCCGTGGATATGCCAAGGACGGTGTACTTTCGTACGCGGTTGCACCAGCGTGGGTCGCCACCAGCCTTACCGGAAAGCCCGTCACCGCAGAGGCAGCCGCCGCACTTCCACTCGGCGAGGTGATCCCACCCGAAGATGTTGCTGAGACGATCGCATTTCTTGCCTCAGGGCGGGCCCGGCACACCACTGGAACGACAGTCGACATCACGGGTGCCGACTACGTCAGGTAACCGAACATTGCTTCACTAGCGATCTATGCAAGTGCGGCCGGAGCTGTTCACATAGCTCCGGCCGCAAGAATTACAGGACAAGGGACGTCTAAATGGTCGGTGAGAGTCACCCAATATCCAATCAGCAATCGTCTTTGCCGCAGGAAATCCACCTGGAACAGGTTTTGGACTGGGGCACCCTCACCCATCTGGATGAACTCGAACTGGTGAGTCACTCGGGCGAACCCGTCGCCGCAGGGCGAGTCGACATGCTCGCTCCCGACGGAAGTGTGCTTTGGCTTATCCAGGACAACGGCAAAGGCCGGGCACTGTTCCTGCCGGAGGACGACGTAGTTGTCTTCCGGCATACAACAAAGCCTGAACAGGCAAATTGGCAGAGGCGTTAGAAAACCTGGACATTACATGCCCCGCGCAGGGGTTGGCGCGATGAAGGGCACCCGGGGGAGCGTCAAATGGCTTCGCGTCGTGTTGTAAGGGCGGTTGGAGCCCTTGTTAACGGAGTCGCCGTGCGTGGAAACCTGCATGCAGAGAAGACTGAAAACTGTCTCCGCCGGACATCGAGTTCGCGGCGCACCGTCCTTCCCGACGGGCAATGGAACGCGCTTCGCGCCGACGGCGCCAACCGACTTTCCGCGGGGAAAGGGCCGCGCCGCGGACGGAGGACTACCTTGAAGGCATCACGCACACCCCGCATCGCCGTCGCTCAGGGACCACCAGAAATTCCTCGTCGTCATGGAAGACATGGGTCCGCCTGAGGGCATCCTTGCTTGACAGTCAGATACCAGGCCCAAAAAGGGTTTCATCCAGACAAAACCCAAGGCAAGGAAATCAAAGATGTTTAATCTACGCAGCTCCTGAGTTGCGACGGCTTAGCCTAGGCTAAGCCGTCCTTGCATAACCGATCTCCGTTATGCGCTGTGGAGGAAGTGGCTCATGCCGCCGTCCACGTACAGTAGCTGGCCATTGACGTAGGACGACGCATTCGAAAGCAGGAAAACGGTTGGGCCGCCGAGCTCCGACGGGTCGCCCCAACGTGCCGCAGGGGTGCGCACCTTGATGTTGTTTGCGAAGGTCTCGTCCTGGAGCCGTTCCTTGTTGATGTCGGTTGCGAAATATCCGGGAGCGATCGCGTTGACGCGAATGCCGTGGGCCCCAAGTTCGGCGGAGGCGGCTCGCGTGAACCCCACGATCGCCCCCTTTGCCGAGGTGTAATTGCAGATCCCGGCGCGCGGGCTGGAGAACGCTATCGACGAGATGTTTACAATCCGGCCCCGGTCAGCAGCATCCGATTTCTTCATCTCTGCAGCTGCCGCCTGCGTCAGCAGGAAGGGCGCGATCATGTGGACCGCCATGATCCGCTCGTAGGTTTCCGCGGTCTCGTCGGGCAGGGCGTTATGCAAGAGCATGCCTGCATTGTTCACCAGACCCCAGATGCTGCCATGGCGCCGGATGACCGTCGGAATCGCGGTGGCGACGGCCTCACGATCAGCCATGTCGAAGGCCAGGTAGTCGGCCTTCAGTCCTTGCGCCTCCAATTCTTCCTTTCGCGCTTTTCCTACCGCTTCGTCGCGTCCATTGAGCACCACCATTGCACCGGCCCAGGCCGCGGCTTGAGCGGAGGCCCAGCCGAGCCCACGCGTGGATCCGGTGATAAGGACGACCTTGCCGTCCAGTGTGAATGGGTTTTTCATTTGATTATCTCTGAATCCTCGATTGGCTTGAAGGGCTTGACCCCGTGATGTGGACACGCTCGAATCCCGGGTTCGGTCCGGTGGAAGCGAGACGATCCACTCATGGCAAAGACGAGCTACTCGGAGGAGTTCCGCCGCGACGCGGTGGCGCTGTACCGGGACACGGAAGGGCGACGATCGCGGGGATCGCCGCGGATCTCGGGATCAAGGACGCGACGCTGTCGGGCTGGTGCAGGGCTGCGGGGGTGCCGGTGCGGGGTCGGCGCGGGAGCGCGGCTGTGCCGGCCCCGGCGGCGGATGAGCTGGCGCGGTTGCGGCTCGAGAACGCCGAGCTGTGTGGGGACCCCTGTCCGTATTCGACCGTGCAGGACCGGTGCGCGCGTGAGCCCGTACGCAGTTCGCTGGTCCTCGGACCGCATCGTGCTCTGGGCACACAAGCACGAGTCCGGCGAGAGCCGCCAGGCCGTCTACACCTGGCGGCTCTCGGAACTGATAGCAGCTCCCGGCCCTCATTACAGGGCCTCGATCGCCCCGTCTAGACGGCAGGACGCACGGGCTCAACTTTCTCAACCGGCGGATTGGGGGCGAGCGGTGGTTTGGTTCAGGCTGAGCTCCACGCTGTTCATTGACTAACCACAATCTCGTCAAGGTGGGTAAATTCCGCCCGCTCGCCCGTCCCGCCCTTGATCCGCACGGGGAGCCCGGTCCGGGCAGATTCATAAATAGCGAGAATGATTTGCAGTGACTTCATCGCTTCGCGGCCACTCACGCCGGGGGCGCGTCCTTCACGAACGGCTTCCACAAAATCAGCCACCTGGAGTTTGTGCAGTGGCACGAGCCTGGCGTTGATGTCGGCCACGGGAATATCTTCCTGGATTCCATCCGCGAAAACGTCGATGGTCCGCTCTTCGCCCCGCACAGCCCACAAGTCGTTGACGGCGTCGGCGCCTTCAGGGTACTCGGTGACATTCACAGTGGCTCCATTGCTGCCGGTCACTACGATCCGGCTACCCAGACTGGGGGATGCCGCAACCGTTGCGGTGAGCGTTGCCACAGCACCTGAGGCAAAGGTAATGAGGGCAGCCGCTGTATCTTCGACTTCGATGGAACCGCCAAGGACAAAGGTGCCTGCTTTGGCGCTCACTTCCACGGGTTCTCCCATGAACCACTGCAACAGGTCGATGTTGTGGATGGCCTGCGTCATCAGGACCCCTCCGCCGTCCGCGGCCCAGGTGCCCCGCCAGGCTGCAGTGTCGTAGTAGTCGGCCCCCCTGTGCACGAGGACCTGGCAATGGCCGAGCATGGGCCGGCCCAGCCGCCCATCATCGATGGCGGCACGCAGCGCCTGGGCGCCGGGCCAGTACCTGCGCTGGAACACTACGCCGAGGGTAACCCCGTTGCGCTCGGCTGCCTGCACCATGCGCTCGGCAGAGGCCAGGTCAATTGCCACCGGCTTTTCGCACAAGATGTGCACACCTGCCGTAGCAGCTTCGGTTACCACCATCTCATGGGTGGGGTGTGGCGTGCAGACGCTGATGGCGTCAACTCCGACTGCGATGAGTTCGCTGACGGACTGGACCGCGTGGGCAATGCCTCGTTCGGCGGCAAAGCGCTCGGCGCGGGCGAGGTCGACGTCGCAGACGCCCACAACCTGAACGCCGGGAAGTTCAGAGTATGACTGGTAGTGGTTGTCTGCGATATTGCCGCAACCCACTATACCTACGCGGAGGGACTGGCTCATGAGTGTTCTCCTGACCTGGATGGAAGAAGATTTAGGTTTTGCTGGAGATCGGAGCCCTCAGCTTGTCGGGGGATCCGGAACGTTTCCTTCGCGGTCGAAGCCCCCCTGACCGCGAGAAGGGAAATCACCGCGGAAATGGTTGCCACGGCAGCGAATTCTTCGGTGGCGTCTCAGTTTGCGTCGTAGGTGTTGGCGATGTAGACATCACACGATGCGTTGTGGGCCACGCTGTTGGCAACGCTGCCCAGGACGCGCCCGATCCCCTGCATCCTGCGGTTGCCCACCACGATGATGCGGGCTTCCTTGAGGTTCGCTTCCCTGATGAGGGCATCGGCTGGCCTGCCGCTGACTGCGGAGTAGGTGATATT
This sequence comes from Sinomonas sp. G460-2, assembly GCF_047759905.1. Classification (NCBI taxonomy): domain Bacteria; kingdom Bacillati; phylum Actinomycetota; class Actinomycetes; order Micrococcales; family Micrococcaceae; genus Sinomonas; species Sinomonas sp. G460-2. Next base: position 25,124 of record NZ_JBKZWT010000002.1, read on the forward strand.
GATGTCGCCGCCTAGTGTGTCCGCCACGGACCGGGCGACGTGTTCGGCCTTGTCCGCGTCCGACACTATCCATTTGTTGCTGCCGCTGCCGAACACCTCCGAACGGTCAGGGTCGAAGGCCGAAACCACGTGGAGGGTTGCGTCGAGCGCGGCGGCAAGGTCCCTCGCAGCCTCTGCTGCCTTTCTGGCCGTCGGGCTGCCGTCAACCCCTACAACGATGATTCCGCTCATGTGCATGCTGCCTTTCTTGCTGTGGAACGCGTGGGAACTGGAGCACTTTTCGGCTGTTGGTCGCATGCGGGCGGCGCCGGACGGGGACATCCGGCGCCGCCCATTACGAATAGCGCTTCTTGTCAGAGTTCGGTTGGCGCGCCGGGCTCGCCGACTTTGGGGTCGATTCCGTACTTCTCGAGGATCTTCTTGATGGTGCCGTCTTCGCGGAGCTTCTTGATGTCATCGTCCAGTGCATTGCCCAGCGCCGCATTGTCGAGGCTGGACGGCAGCATTACCTGGCCGACCGCAGCGAACTCGGGGACATTCGCGTTCGGCTTCACGTCGACCACGGTGGCGCCCGCGATGGGGGAATTCTTCAACCGGTAGCTGGCGGATGCCGCCGATGTCACGAGGGCATCGATGCGGCCCGCTTTGAGGTCACCGTAGATGGACTCCTCGTCCTGGTAGATCTTGAACTTGTCGCCGAGCCAATTCTGCAGAGGGGCGTTCCAGAGGTTACCAGCGACAGAGCCGACCACTTTGCCCTGAAGATCGTCGCTGGTGATGCCCTTCGTGGAGACAATCGCCCCCGGGTCGCTCCACAACGGCGTGCTCAGGTGGACGATCTTCTCTCGTGCCTTGGTGCGCAGCCAGTTTCCCGAACCGATGTCGACGCGCTTCGACTGCACGGACGAAATGACCGCTCCCGCACCGCCGGAGGTGCTCACCGTGACCTTGAGACATTCGAGCTTGGCGATCTCCGCGATCAAGTCACCCTCCATGCCGGTGAGATTGTCGCCATTCAGGATCGTCGCGGGCGCAAAGTCGTAGCTGGCAACCGTGAGCTCGCCGTCGGAGACGGTTTTGAGGCCACTGTGTGCCGGCTTGCAGCTGGATGCGTTCCCGGCGGTCTCGCTGCCGCCGCAGGCAGCGAGGGAGACGGCGAGCAGGCCAGCGGCGGTGCCGGCGGAAAGCACGCGCACGAGCGTACGGTGGATTCGCGTCATGGTTCTTCCTTTGTGTTGATAAGGGCAGATCGCCCCTGGATCTGGTGATGGGAGCAGGGTGGTTCAGTTGCGTTGCAGGTGGCGGCCGAGGCGCCACTCCAGCACACGAACGAAGCCGAGAAAGACCAGAGTTAGAGATCCGTAGACCACCGCCGTCAGTGTGTAGACGCTGAGGTATTCGAAGGTGATGGATCCGATCTCGGAGGCCTTGGACATCAGTTCCGGCACGGCGATGACGAACGCGAGTGCGCTGCCTTGGAACACGAGGACGGCGAGCCCGGCCAGCGGTGGGGTGGAGATCCGAAGTGCTTGCGGCAGGATGATCAGCCGGAACCCTGTCCAACCGTAGAGCCCGGAGGTGAGGGCCGCTTCTCTCTGCCCCAGTGGCACGGCGGCAAGTCCGGCCCGGAAGTACTCCGATGCGTAGGCACCGGTATTCCAGGTCAAAGCGATAATCGCGGTAGTCAGGGATGGCAGGGTGATGCCCGCGTCGGGGAGGCTGAAGTACAGCAGGTACAACAGCACAAGTGCCGGCAGGCCACGACCGATCTCCACGAAGAAGAATGAGATCCACTGCAGAGGCGCGAGTTTCGCCGCCGCCATCACTGCGAACAGCAGGCCGAGCGGGAATCCGAAGAGCAGCGACAGCCCGGTCAGCTGGAGGCTGATGAGCAGTCCTGGTGTAAGGCTTGGCAGCCATCCAAGCCACTGGGCCAGCAGATCCATCACGCCACCCCGATCTTCCTGCGCAGCGTGAGGTCGACCCGCCGGGAGACGATGGCGACTACAAGGCTGATCACGATGTAAAGCGCCCCGGCCACGATGAACGAGAGCAGACCTTCGTGCATGTGCTTCGCGCTTTGCTGGGCGTAGTAGGTGATCTCACGCACCCCAATGGTGGACGCCAGGGCGGAGTCCTTGAGGAGCCCGATGCCGTAGGTGGCCATCGCGGGCAGTGCGACCCGGAACGCTTGCGGGGTGATGATGTACCCAACTGTGGTGATCGGGCTCAGCCCGAGCGCGTGGGCGGCTTCGCGTTGGCCATCCGGGATGCTCAGCAATCCTGAGCGGTAGATCTCGGCCATGAACGCCGAGGCGATAATGGAAAAGCCGATGATCGCCGCCTGGATCGTCGACAGCCGCAGGGCATACTGGGGCAAACCGAAGTAGATCAGGAACAGCCATGTGATCGGCGGGATGACCCGCACGATGCTGATGTATAGGGTGGCGATGGCCCGCACGATCGCGATTGGTGAACGCGCGGCCGCGACGAGCACCAGACCGATGAGGCCTCCGAACAGGAGCGAAGCGCCTGTTACGTACAGGGTGAGTCCGACGCCCTGGGAGATCGAAGTCAGAAGTTGCGTGATCATCGCCGTGTCACCTGTCCAGAACGGCCTTGAGGAACTGCCGGGTGCGTTCGTTCTGCGGTTCCGACATCACCTGCTCGCTCGGGCCGATCTCCAGGACGCCGCCGTTGCCCATGACCATGATGCGATCGGAGACGTCACGCGCGAAGTGCATCTCGTGGGTGACGACGATCATGGTCATCCCCTCGCCGGCGAGATCGCGCATGACTGCCAGGACCTCGAGGCCGATCTCGGGGTCAAGCGCGGACGTCGGCTCGTCGAAGAGCATGACCTTTGGAGAGAGCGCCAAGGCTCGCGCGATGGCGATGCGCTGCTGCTGCCCGCCCGAGAGGCGGGCGGGATAGGCCTTGGCCTTGTCGGGAAGCCCGACGCGCTTGAGCAGCCTCTCCGCGACCTCCTGCGCCTGCTCCTTGCTCGTCCCCAGCACCTTCCGCTGCGGCAGCGTGATGTTCTCCATCACCGTGAGGTGGGGGAACAGGTTGAAGCTCTGGAAGACCATCCCGGTCACGCGCCGGAGGTGGTTGAGGCTCGCCCTGTCCGGCAGTTTCCCGCCCGCAACAACGTGGGCTCCACCGATTGAGATTTCGCCCTCGGTGGGAGTCTCCAAGTAGTTCAAACACCGCAGGAAGGTGCTCTTGCCCGCCCCCGACGGACCGATGATCGAAACCACCTCACCCGATTTCATCGTCAGATTCACATCTGACAACACCCGGGCGGCGCCGTAACTCTTGCCAAGGCCCGAGACCATAACCTCACCTGAAAGCGCGATTGGCCGAGCCTTTGTGCTGAAATTCAAGCCCATTCTCGTTTCCTTCGGATAGCGGACCGTTCGGTCCTGGCGTCGCTACCGCGCCTTTCGCAAACCAGCGATGACCGGGCAAGACTGCGGCTCGCCGGAGTCGGCTGATATTCCACGACGTCGTGTTTCGCCTCCGGCGCCCCATGCCCGGCACTCGCCTGACTGACTCAGTGGAGCGCCTTCGCCACCACTGTCCCACGCGTCCTCCAAGTTGTCTAGAGTCTTCATGAAAATAAGATGACTTCGCAGAAGCCAATCATCCGGTCGGTATGCGATCGGCGAGCTGAAGCCGCCGCATACTCGCGCATCCATGGTGTTTCAGGCGGAGATACCGAGGTTTACCCAAGCAACGATTTCATGACCCTGTTGTAGGACAACCAAGAATCGACACAGACCACAACCCTAGATTCGAGCGACGCTCAGTGGTACGGTGCGGACATGACTGATACCCCCGCGGCCGACCGCGGCACCATCCTTGTCCTGAACGGCCCCAACCTGAACCTGCTGGGCATCAGCGAACCCGAAAGGTACGGCACGTCGACCTTGGCCGACATCGAACAACTCGCCACGGATGCGGCCGCGGCACACGGCTTCGCGGTGGCCTGTGTGCAGTCCAATCACGAGGGCGCGCTCTTGGACGCGATCCATGCGGCCCGCGGCACCGCCGCCGCAATCGTCATCAACGCTGGCGCCTACACGCACAACTCCGTGGCGCTTCGCGATGCCCTTGCCGCCTTTGGACGCCCCGTTGTCGAGGTGCACATCAGCAACGTGCACAAGCTCGAAGAGTTCCGGCATCATTCCCAGCTTTCCCCCGTCTGCACCGCGGTGATCATGGGGGCAGGGATCCAGGGCTACAAGCTCGCGATCGATTTCCTGGCCGGCGCAGTTTCCTAGCCGAGGGGCCCCTTGCATCGGCGGAGTTCCCTTCATGAGCAGCATTCCAACCACGCAGTACTCGACGGTGAACAAAGGAGTCGCGAATGAAAGACGTTGCGGTTATCGGAGCCGGTTTGGCCGGTTTGTCAGCTGCTTGGCGGATGCGCCACTGGGACTCCGTGATTCTCGAGTCAGATGCCCGGGTCGGTGGACGCATCCATTCCGAGCGACGCGGACGGTACTGGTTGAATTGGGGCGGGCACGTCTACGCTGGCCCTGGCAGCTCTACCGATCATCTGCTCAACGAGGTCGGGGTGACCGCGGTTGAGGTCCCGGGGTCGCTGGGCGCTATCTCGATGAATGGCAAGTTCATCAGCGATTCCTTCTTCGCGTCCTACCCGTTCCGGCTGCCGATGTCGATGAAGGCACGCGCAGCAACGGTGACCATGGGCATGAAGATCATGTCATCTCTGCTGCTCAAGTATGTGCCGATGGTGCGCATTCGGCCCGGAGAGTCCGGGGCCTCGCGCCAGCAACGGATTTACGACTTCGACAACGACCGCACCTTCCGTGATTTCATCGGCTACGGCTTGCCCGAGGACGCCGAAGCACTGTTCACCACCACGGTGGTGCGCGCGACCGGGGCGATGGATGAGATCGCTTCGGGATTCGGCATCGGCTACTTCAACCTGGTGCTGGGACTCGGCCAAGGACTCAACCGCGGCATCGTTGGCGGCCCCTCCACCCTCACCGGCTCGATCGCAGCTGCTCTGGGGGACCGGATCGAGCTCGGCGCCGACGTGCAGGAGGTCGTCCAGAAAAAGGGCTCGGTCCTCGTACGGTACCGTCAGGGAGGCGTCGACAAAGAGGTGGAAGCCCGCACGGCCATCCTCGCGACGACTTCGAGCGTGGCGAAGAAGGTCGGCGTGAACCTGCCAGCAGACTTGCGCGATGCCCTCGGGCAGATCAAGTATGGCCCGCATGTCGTGACGGCATTCCTGACCAACGAGACGGGGCCGCAGAAGTGGGACAACGTCTACGCCATTGCGGCGCCGAAGAAGTCGTTCGCGATCGCAACCAACCAGGCAAGCATCGTCCGGGGCACGGAGAAAGAGCGCCAGCCCGGGGGCAGCTTCATGGTCTTCTCCCCCGGCCCTCTGGGCACAGCTCTCCTAGACAAGAGCGAGGAGGAGATCGGCGAGACCCATCTGAGGGACCTGGATGACATCCTCGGGGGGAAGATCGCGGACCACGTCGTGGAAACGAAGACGATCAAACTCGTGGAAGGTTCGCCCTACTGCTTCCCCGGCCGCGGCAAGATCCAGCCCACCCTGCTGCGCGGGGCGGACCGGGTATTCCTCGCTGGCGACTACCTCGGCACGCTGTACACGGAGACCTCCATTACTTCCGGATTCCAGGCGGCCCAGGAGGCTGCGAGCCTGCTCCAGACCGACCGGGACGTCGCTCTACGCTCCGTCAGCATCCTCAGCGCTCCCGCGGCGCCGGAGCCCGATGAAACGAAAGGCAGCGGGGCCGCGTCCATCCGCTGACCCAGATCCCCGCCCTGCCACCGGTTTGCCGATTGCATTCGGCCCTACGTTCCCGAACCCGTTCCCCGGTGCAGCGAATCCCCCGGCGGCCTTCCTCGCCCCGGGCTCCGGAAAGTCACCGAGGAACACCCAGAGCCACCGTTCTCTGTCTACCACGGCAGTCACTGCCTAACCGTCAAGAACGTGGAAGGTTCCCTCTGTGTGGCTTTCGGTCCCGGCCTCGAGATGCTGAACATTGCCGCCGTCGGCAAGATCAATCAGCCGGTCATTTCCGACGCCTGAGGCGGTCAACTGCGTGATGGCTTGGGATGGCAAAGCTCACCGATTCCTCCATTTGGACCTTCGCCTTCCGGGCCGGGAATCGAGAAAAGCATCCGGCTTCCCCGAGCCAAACCCCTGTCGTCGTTGTTAAAGGAGCAATGAACATGAGCACTCGAGCCGAGTCCTACTTGGTGGGTGTGATCGGAGAGGGAGTCATTCCCTCGCTCTCGCCGGCCATGCACGAGCGCGAGGCCGACCAGCAAGGTCTGCGTTACCTCTACCGCCCCATCGACCTGCTGGAACTCGCGCTGCCAGGTGCCGCCGTCGGCGATCTCCTGATTGCGGGGTACCGCATGGGTTTCAACGCTCTGGCAATCACGCATCCCTGCAAGCGGCTGGTGCTGCCCTATCTGGACGAAGTCTCCGACGACGCCCGACGATTTGGGGCAGTAAACCTCGTGCTGATCAGGGATGGCCGATTCATCGGTCACAACACGGACTTTTCCGGCTTCGCCACGGCTCTGGCCGAGGGCCTCCCGGGGGCTTCCCCGGAACGCGTGGTGCAGCTAGGCGCTGGCGGTGCCGGGTCAGCCGTCGCATACGCGCTGCTGTCAACGGGCGTCCAGACCCTGGACCTGGTCGGCAGGAACCCTTCCCGCTGCTCCGAACTTGCTGCAAGGCTTTCCGAATTCTTCCCGGATGCCACTATTACTGCCCGCCCGAAGGCGGAACTGCCGCAGCTCATGAGACTGGCCTCCGGCCTTGTGAACTGCACCCCAGTGGGTATGGCAGCGCATCCGGGCATCCCGCTGGACATGGCGCTGGTTGATAGCCGTCATTGGGTAGCAGACATCGTCTATCGGCCGATTGAAACGCTGCTGGTCCGTGGGGCCCGCGCCAAGGGCTGCCGGGTGCTGGACGGCGGGCGTATGGCCGTGCGCCAGGCCGCCGACGCGTTCAGCATCATCACCGGTCGCCGTGCCGACGCGACCCGGATGCGGGAGCACTTCCGTGAGCTGATCGCCGCCGAGGAAAAGCTTCGCGTCTGATCGCGACTAATCGCTGGCCATCTGCCTCCCTCAGGGACAGGATGTACGTCGGGCCTTGCCCCATGAAAATGCGACACGCGGTTTTGATGGTTGGTTGTGCCGCTTGTTGGAGCTCACGGTCGGGGTCCTGTTGGTCGGGGACCATGCCCCACCCGATGCCGGCACGGATGGCCTCGACGTGCTGCGCCGGATCGGGCATGTAATGGCGGTGCGGCGGGGCCGAGCGCGGGGCGATCTTCGACAGCGACGTGGGGCGGCATTGGTCGAGACGGTCGAAGACGACGACCGGAGCGAGCGAGAGCGCGCTCGTCGTGGCCCGTCGGGGAGCCACCGCTCCACGAACTCCCCAGTCGCCTTGGCTCGATAGACCATCGTCCCGAGCTGGCGGAGGCTGCAGCCTGGAGCAGCCCGAGGGTCGGGGGTGATGGCAGCTGCGGCCTGGCCCGACCGGAGCAGCTCGGTGACGTCCTGCCCGCCCGCGCACTACTTCCAGCGCGATGCGGCCGTGGCAGGAGATCTCTCGGAGCGCCGACGGAAGCCAGGTCGCGATCGAATCCGGGTCGGCCACGACAGTCAAAGGCAAGGACGCGCCCTCCCCTGATCCGGCCGCTGGCTCCCGCAGGGTCAGGAGCCCCTCGTCTGCAAGGTGGAGCAGCTGACGCGCCGAAGGCAGCAGCCGCTCCCCCGACCGCGTCGGGCGCACCGGCTTGTTCCTGTGCACGAGAACGCATCCGAGCGACCGCTCGAGGGCCTTGATCCGCTGGCTGGTGGCCGAAGGAGTCACCCGCAGCTCGCCCGCCGCGGCATCGAAGGTCTCGCAGTCAACGACTGTGACGAGCGCTCGGAGCTGATCCAGTTCCATCGCAGGCCAAAGTCAGCCGGGTCCGCGGTCGGTCGCGGCGCCGCCTTCGCCAAGCGTCGCATCGGGGTTCTTGCGATGGACGCTCTTGGAACTGATGACCCACACGATGAACAGCACCTTCAGCACGAATGCCGAGTCGTTCCCGGTGAGCAATCGTCGGGATGTCCTACTCTGTGTGGGTCGCCGACCCCCATCGAGCAGAGTCGGCGACACCGAGGCCCATGTTCGAATCCTTCCGTGTTAATTTTTCCGGGGCGCCCCTGGATGGAATCTCTTGGGAGCGGCCCTCGAACAGCAGCAGATGCACTGCGCTTCAGAGAGGCCTTGCCCCGCCGTGACCGCCTACCTTCACGTGATCCAAAGCGTCGATCACAGCGTTGGCGACCGCAGCGTCGGTCGCCCCTACGCCGGTGAGATCGGCAATCGTCAGAGCGTTCGGGTCCCTGCCGCTCGGTCCGAGACCGTCTCGGAGCACAAATCCAAGCGGGACGTCGGCCGTTCCCGGGATAAAGCCTTCCCGGACTGCGATACCGAAGTCACTGTATTCCAGGCATTGCTCGTGGTCATCAGTCACCACTTCCGTGGCCCGCGCGAACAACTCAGAAGGCAGCTCCATTTTGCCAGGCATGTCCGCGCCCAATGCGGTAACGTGCCGCACCTGTTGGAATGCGGCTGAAGGAGCGAGTGGGGCCGTCGAGGCGGTTGCAGTGATAATGCAATCCTGCTGCATGACATCTTCAAGGTCAGAAGCGCGCGCGTCGATCCCGGCCGCACACAGATCAGCCGAGAGTTTCTGAGCTGCGTTTGCACGCCGGCCCCATACTTTCACGCTGCCCAGGGGTCTCAGCTTGTCGAGCCACTCGATCTGGAGACGGGCTTGGAGTCCCGTCCCGAGAATGCCAACTTCGGTGATTTCGGGTGGGGCAAGTGTGTGTGTGGCCAACGCACCCACCGCAGCCGTCCGCCAGGCCGTAATCCACCCTTCGTCCGCCAGGACCGAATGCGGTTCGCCGGTTTCCGCGCTGAAAGTGAGGATGACCCCGTTGTTGGATGGCAGCCCGAGTTTCTCGTTGGCTGGGAAGCCGCTGGCTATTTTCACTGTCGCGTACCGGGAGCCGTGGACGTGGCCTGCTTTTACGTGGCAGTCTCCTCCCACGGCCTCAAATTTCAAGTGGGTGGCGGGCGGAACCAGAGTGCGGGCTTCGGCATGGGCTATCAGAGATTCCCGTACTGCTGCAAAGACCAGTGCGGGGGTGGCGGCAGCCCGGATCTCATCAAGTCCGATGATTGCCAGGCTCATGAGCGCCCCTCCAACCATTCCGCCCAAACTCCGAGCGCCTCATCGGCCCCCAGGCGCCCGACGCCGACCCGGAACCGGTCTTCGGGCGTGGTCGTGAGATCAGATTTGTAGATGCTGGCGGGAAGCAGCAAGATTCCGGCCTGTTCAACAAGCCTTGCGCACATCGCCTCGACCCCGTCAGATCCTAGATAGCGCGGAAATGCCACGCAACCTCCCTGTGGCTCTGTCCACTCGAAGAGGTGCGGGTACTGGCTGAAGAAGTCGGTGAAGATCGGCAGGTTGTCCGCGATGATCTTCCGGTTCTTCGACTGAAGCCGTTCACCTGCCCGCAAGGCGATCAAGCCCAGTACTTCGCTCGGGGCTGAGTTGCAGATAGACGTGTAGTGCTTGGCACGTTCGAGCCGGTCGAGAACCGACCTGTCTCTGCAGGCGATCCAGCCGACCCGCAACCCCGGAAGCCCATAGGACTTGGAAAGAACATTTAGAGACAGGGCTTTGGAGGACATATCGGCTGCCTGCGGCAGTTTCCTGCCTGACTCGAGTTCGAGCCCTCTGTAGACCTCATCGCTGAAGAGGTAGATGTCCCTCTCATCGCATAAGGCGACCAATGCTCGCCATGTTGCCTGGTCTGGAAGTGCGCCGGTCGGGTTGTTGGGAAAGTTGACCGAAACGATCCGAGTGTTGGGGCGAAGGGCAGCAGTTATCGCCTCGATGTCCAGCGCCCAGTACTCCTCAGCGGAAAGTGGAACACCAGTGACATCGCAGATGGAGAGCGGAATCGTTTCTGCTGCCTGATAGTTTGGGGTAACGACCACTGCATGGTCCCCGGCGTTGAGCAGCACCTTCATCGCCAGATAGAGACCCTCTTCTGCGCCGGCGAAGCAGATAACGTCGTGAGGCGAAACGTTCTCGTACGTCGCTGCAATGCTTTCTCGGAGAGCTAGAAGTCCATAGCTTTCCGTATAGCTCAGTTGCAGATTGTCCCAGCGGTGACGGCTGTCTTCATCGGCGAGGTCAAGCAGGTCCTTCACCGATACGGACTGCGCATCGGATGCAGTGAGATGGTATTTGGCTGCAAATTCCCACTTCCCAAGGTAGGCCTCGAGGCGGAAATCAGGGAGCATTGTCATCAGTTGTCACGTCTCCTCTTCGCACGTCGGCGAGTAAGTTGTAGATCGAAGAACGCGAGACTTGTAAGGTCTGCGCTACGATCGGGATCGATCGCTGGCGTCCGAAAACGCCTGCTCCGTCCATTTTGGCGACCAACTTGCACTTATCCGCCCGCGTGAATCGGTGGATGGGTTTGCCGGTCTCCCGCACGTATGAACCCACGAGCTCGTTGACTCTCTCGATCCAGTCGTGCTCGAAAAGCTGGTGGGGTTGAGCTTGAATTGGCGTGGCAAAGCCAGCAAGCAATCGAGAGGCCTCCTGAAAGGCGCTGCGGTCAACATTGATGCACAGCAACGCTTCGATGGCTCCCTCGCTGCCGCGAAGGACCGCGGTAACGCTGCTGAACTGTCGTCCGTCTGCCAGCGACTTCGGGTAGGGGCCGAACACATCGTCATCCGTTTCGAACAGTTCTCCCAATTCGACCAGCAGTGATTCGTCTCCGGCCTTCCTGCCCGAAATTGGGTTCCATATGGCCAGAATTCGGTCCGTTACTGGGTCATGGAGAACGACTTCCGCATGAGGGGCCATTAGGCGTGCCACTGCATCGCATGCGGATGACCAGCGTCGGACAAGTTCCTGTTCGGACTCCACGAATGGAGCGTATGTCCAAAATAGACAGATTGTCCAGAGGTGAGCCGGTTGTGTCGACCTTCGCCGAAACCCTCGATCGGGTGGCCTCTGGCCTCGAAGCCACTTTCGCCGCCCTCATGGGTGTGCGCCGGAGACCGCCGTTGGGGGTCGAGGTCTGGGCGACGCAGGCGGGGAGCTGGGCCTTTCCTCTGGGTGCGATCGTCACACGCGGTTCCTCAGTGGAACCTTGGAAGTGGAAGCTGGTTCCCGGTGACCGGTACGACTCGCCGGGGAACCCGGGGGTCGCCGGCATCGATCCACAACGTGCTTGCTGGTGAACCTAGGATCCTCGGTGACCGTGAGGGCATCACCCTGCGTTCCCGTGAGTCCACGCAGCCCCCACTGGGGGATGCTCACTCGCATGACCCGGGTATCGGCGAGGAGACCGTGTTCATCATCGCCGCCTCTGTGCCTCGGGGCCGGCGGCTGAGATTCGCCATTCCCAGACCCCGTTCGTCGGGCGCAGTCCAACAGCTATTTGAATGAGCGGATTGCGCGTGACGTGCCCAGCGCGCCGCCGCCGTCGTGAAGGCCTTACCTTCTTCGACGACCCGGACGCATGTCGACATCAGCGTCAACGACATCCCCCAGCCCACCGCCTCGCCGAGCGCGGCTGGTAGAGGTGCGTAGGCACCGTTGCACGTGCTAAGACGACGTCATCCGGCTTGGGCACCCTTGGTGGTGTCTCTGAAGCGCATAACAATCAACTCGCATAATTCCAATGTTGCAGGGGCTCGATCAGATGCGCGTTTCACCAAGCACTCAAGACGTGCCAAATCGAAGGACTCTCGGAGCTCGTAAGCTTTGACCGAGGCCTTGGTGCGCACCGCGCTGCTCGGGATCAGGGCTACCCCGAGTCCGCCTGCCACGAGGTCTAACATCAATGCGTAATTGTCTGCGCGGGCAACGATGTCGGGCGTGAAGCCTGCCCGGGATGCCGCCAATTCTGTAATCGCTTGGAATCCCTTGTCCGGGCGGCCGCTGATCCAAGGCGCGTCTGCGAAGTCGGACAACGACGCTGTTCCGGAGGGGGTTGAGAATCTCGCTGGAACCGCGAGGATGAAAGGATCCTGCCCGAGCTCGACGACCTCGAGCCCGTTCATCTCGGGCACCTTCAGCCCCAGATAACTGTTGACGAGCGCGATATCCGCGGCCCCCTCGGCGACTGCCATGAGGCCAGTCTCCGGTTCCATTTCATCGAACATCACGCGGACCTGCGGGCGCCTACGCAGGAAAGTGGCAATCGCAGGAATGACGAAACGCGCGGCGCCCGTTTGATACGCGGCGACCCGCACGCGTCCGCCCGACAGGCCAGCGATTTCCTTGACTGCCCGCTCCGCGGCCTCAGCCTGGGCGATGAGACTACGACCGTGTTCGGCGAGCTCCATTCCGGCCACAGTCAAGCGCACACTGCGCGCGCTGCGCTCCAAGAGAGCTGTTCCGAGTTCCGCCTCGAGCTTCGACAGCTGCTCGGATGCTGAGGACGCTGTGCAACCGGCCTCGACGGCGGCCGCCGAGATGGATCCCAGTCGTGCCACTCCGACCAGGAGAGTAAGCCGACGAAAATCTAGCATCGGAAAATCCGTCATGCTCCTTCGGTAGATGAGGGTTGTACCCAGCCTATAGGCCCCGTTTCATGGAATCCAACGAATCAACACACCTTGACGTCACCCGCATTGCTGATGGACCAAGAGTTGGTCGTTCCAGATCGTGCCAGGCCTGGATACGTGAACTCAGCACGGCCAGGGGCCCGCAAGGCATCACCAACCACATGGAGATTTCATGACCGACCGACAGATCCTGGGCCAGCGTGAAGAAGACGGTCTTCCCCGCTATGCCGGAATCGCGACCTTTGCTCTCCTTCCGAGGATGGAAGACGTGGAGCATGCCGATGTCGCCGTGGTCGGTATCCCCTTCGACTCAGGAACGAGCTTCCGGCCCGGGGCGCGCTTCGGCCCCTCCTACATCCGCGAACACTCCCGCCAGCTTCACCCGTACCACCAGATCCACGACGCCTTCCCGTTCAGGAATCAACAGATCGTCGACGCCGGCGACTTCGGCGTCGGTCCGTATGGAATCGAAGCATCGGTGGAGACGATTCATGCCAAGGCAAACCGGCTGACCGCCCAGGGCACCAGAATTCTGGCACTTGGCGGCGACCACACCATTGCCCTTCCCTTGATCAGAGCAGCCGCCGACGTGCACGGCCCTCTGGCTGTCCTCCACTTCGATGCCCACCTGGACACTTGGGACGTACTTCACGGATCCTCCATCTGGCACGGATCTCCCTTCCGCCGCGCCGCCGGGGAAGGCCTGCTGGACCTGGACCACTGCCAGCATGTCGGAATCCGCGGCGGGATCTACGATCCCAGCGAACTCGAAGACGACAAGCGCGCCGGATTCCAGATCATCCGTGCTGAAGAGTTCCAAGAACGCACGATGCAAGAGATTGCCGAGCAAATCCTTCAGCGCCTCGGCACCGGCCCCGTCTACATCTCCATCGACATTGATGTCCTGGACCCCGCGCAGGCGCCGGCAACCGGGACGCCAGAGGTCGGCGGCATCAACACCCGGGAATTCTTCTCGGTACTCCGCCGGCTGAAGGGACTCAACATCGTCGGCGGAGACGTGGTGGAAGTCGCTCCCGCCTACGATCACGCAGGAGTCACCGGCCTCGCCGCAGCACATACAGCCTGGGAACTCCTCACCCTCATGGGTCTCACTGCCGAAGAAGCGCCGGCATTCCGGAGCTGACCCGAACCAATCCGATTGGCGCCGCCCCGAACAGGAAGAACCCATCGGCTGCAGAGCAGCGGAAACCTCTATCGCCCTTATCCAGACGCACATCTCCGGGCCGCGTTGGCGCAGCCTCCCACCCATCCCCAACTCAACCTAGGACAACGATGACCTTCACCATGAAGACTGCCGCGAAGAGTGCCGCGCTCCTCGCCGTCGCCGCCCTCGCTCTGACCGCATGCACCAACGCGTCCGAGACGGGCGGCGTCGCCCAGCCGAGCGGATCCGCGGCCGCGAGCTTCGACCCGAGTTCGGTGCACAAAGACGATTCGCTCGCTTCGCAGGTCCCAGCCGCGATCAAGTCGAAGGGCACGCTCGTGATCGGCTCCGACACGACCTACGCGCCCGCCGAATTCCTCGGCGGCTCGGACAACCACACCCCTATGGGATACGACGTCGACCTCGCCAAGGCGATCGGCGCGACCCTCGGGCTCAAGACCGAGGTCCAGACGGGCGACTTCACGGGCATCCTCCCCGCCCTCGGCCCGAAGTACGACCTCGGCATCAGCTCCTACAGCATCACCAAGGAGCGCCTCGGTGCCGTGAACTTCGTAAGCTACCTGAGCGCAGGCACCACCTGGGCGGTGCCGAAGGGCAACCCGAAGAACTTCTCGCTCGACGACGTGTGCGGCAAATCTGTCGGGGTCGAGACCGGAACCATCCAGGAGGACCCGGACCTCAAGGACCGCAACGACAGGTGCGTCAAGGCGGGCAAGAAGCCGATCGACATCGTGACGCTCAAGAGCCAGACCGATATCAACACCCGCCTCGTGAACGGGAGCCTTGACGCGATGGTGGCCGATTCGGCCCTCATCGGCTACGCCGTCCAGCAGACCAACGGCGCCGCACAGAAGATCGGCGACACGTACAATTCCGCGCCTGTGGGCATCGCGATCGCAAAGAACGACACCGCCTTCGCCGACCTCATCCAAAAGGTGATGACTAAGCTCATTGCCGACGGCACATACAAGAAGATCCTCGATAGCTGGAGTGTCGCCGACAGCGCCGTCTCCAAGTCCGAGGTCAACCCTTCGGTTGCGTCATGAGCGTCGTCGCTCCTCGCCGCAACGAGAACATTGGAGCCACCGCCAACGGCACGCCGGAACTGATCAAGGCGGTTCCGGTGCGCCACCCCGGCCGATGGGTCGCAGCCGCCGTCATTCTCATCCTCGTGGCTCTGGCCATCCAGAGCCTCGCCACGAACCCCCGCTTCGGCTGGGGCACCGTCGCGCTGTACATCGTGGACGTCAACGTGGTCCGCGGCGTCGGCTGGACCCTGCTCCTGACGGTTCTGTCGATGCTCTTGGCGATCATCCTCGCGATCGTGCTGGCCTTCGCGCGCCAGTCCGACAACCCGATCCTGCGCTGGTCGTCCTGGTTCTTCGTCTGGTTCTTCCGGGGTACCCCCGTCTACACCCAGCTGATCTTCTGGGGTCTCGTCTCGGTGCTGTACCCGAGGATATCGCTCGGTGTGCCGTTCGGCCCCGAGCTCTTCCATTTCACGACCCAAGACCTGCTCAGCGCTTTCTGGGCCGCGGTATTGGGCTTGGGCCTGAACGAGGCTGCATACCTGGCTGAGATCTTCCGCGCCGGCCTGAAGTCCGTGGACAAGGGCCAGATCGAGGCCGCTGAAGCCGTCGGCATGCGCGGCATCAAGATCATGTGGCGCATCGTGCTTCCCCAAGCCATGCGAGTCATCGTGCCCCCGACCGGCAACGAGACGATCGGCATGCTCAAGACCACCTCCTTGGTCCTGGCCGTGCCGTTCACCCTGGACCTGACATTCGTTACCAACGTTCTGGCCAACCGCACCTACCAGCCGATCCCGCTGCTGATCGTCGCGGCCACCTGGTACCTGCTGGTCACGAGCATCCTGATGGTCGGCCAGCACTACATCGAGAAGTACTACGGCAAGGGCGTGGACAACCTCTCCCCCGCCCCGATCAACGCCGCCGCAGCCAAAGCCGCCGGAGCGGGTAACACAATCACGATGCCGGGCGGCCCGACCGGCGCCGGCGACACCTTCGAGGAGAGTGGCCGATGAGCGCCCCCGCCACCGTCGGGCACACCGCCCCCGCGCCGACCGCCAAGGAACTGGTCCGGATCGAGGGCGTCCACAAGTACTTCGGCGAGCACCACGTGCTGCGCGGCATCGACATGACCGTCCGTCAGGGCGAGGTGTCGGTGCTGATCGGCCCGTCGGGCTCCGGGAAGTCCACGCTCCTGCGCTGCGTCAACCATCTCGAGACGATCAGCGCCGGCCGCATCTGGGTCAACGACGAACTGATCGGCTACAGGGAGAAGGGCGGCAAGCTCCACGAGCTCCACACCAAGGAGATCGCGCAGCAGCGCCGCAACATCGGCATGGTGTTCCAGCGCTTCAACCTCTTCGGCCACAAGACCGCCGTCGAGAACGTCATGGAAGCTCCTGTCCAGGTCAAGGGCCACGACAGGGCTGCCGCGAAGAAGCGCGCCCTCGAGCTCCTCGACCGCGTGGGCCTCTCCGAGCGGGCCAACCACTACCCGGCCCAGCTCTCGGGCGGCCAGCAGCAGCGCGTCGCGATTGGCCGCGCCCTCGCGATGGACCCCGAGCTCATGCTCTTCGACGAGCCCACCTCGGCGCTCGACCCCGAGCTCGTGGGCGACGTGCTCAACGTCATGAAGGACCTCGCACGCTCCGGCATGACCATGGTCGTGGTGACCCACGAGATCGGCTTCGCCCGCGAGGTCGGGGACACCCTGACCTTCATGGACGGCGGCGTCGTGGTCGAGTCGGGCAACCCCCGCGAAGTCATCGCGAACCCGCAGCACCACAGGACCCAGAGCTTCTTGAGCAAGGTGCTCTGATCAGCGCATCAACTGCGGAGCAGCACAACCCGGCCGTGCTTCCACGGACTGGAGGCTATCGACGTGGATGATCACGGGGTCTGCGTTGCACGTTGCCGCGGGGCGGGAGGTCCGCCCCGCGGCTCGGGGTGTCCGTTAGACATGCGACGGGGAGCCTAGGTCCACGGGCTCCTCGTCCACGAAGTAGGCCTCCTCTTCGTGGGCGGCCATGTCGATGCCGCGGAGCTCGTCCGTGGCGTCGATCCGGAGCCCGACGAGGCGCTTGACGACGATGGCGATCACCCACGTGAGTGCGAAGGAGTAGGCGAGCACGGCCCCGACGGCGATGGCTTGGACACCGAGGAGCTGGAATCCGCCGCCATAGAAGAGCCCGTTCATCTTGTTGGGGGCCGCATCGGTCGCAAAGAGGCCGATCAGCAGGGTGCCGATAATCCCGCCGACGAGGTGGACGCCGACGACGTCAAGCGAATCGTCGAAGCCGAGGCGGTACTTCCATTCGATCGCCAAGGAACAGACGACTCCCGCGATAGCACCAATGGCGATGGCCCCAAGCGGGTTGACGGCTCCGCACGCGGGCGTGATGGCCACGAGGCCCGCGACGAGGCCCGAGGCCGCGCCGATGCTGCTCGATCGGCCGAGGCGAATCCGCTCGAGCGCGATCCACCCCAAGAGGCCCGCGGCGCCGGCAATGGCGGTGTTGAGGAAGACGACGGCGGCGCTGTTGCCGGCCGTCAGCGCAGAGCCTGCGTTGAACCCGAACCAGCCCGCCCAGAGCAGGCCTGCCCCCACGAGGACGAGCGGCCGGCTGTGCGGGCGGACGTGCTCGCTCTTCGGCCACCCGGCGCTGCGTCCGAGGACGAGCGAGAGGGCGAGGGCCGCGACGCCCGAGTTGATGTGGACGGCGGTTCCGCCGGCGAAGTCGATGGCCTTGATCCCGTTGAGGATCCAGCCGCCCACAACGGTTCCGTCCGCCGAACTCGCGGCGAAGACCCAGTGGGCGACAGGAAGGTAGACGAGGGTTGACCAAATACCGGCGAAGAGCATCCACGCGCCGAACTTCATGCGTCCCGCCGCGGCCCCGGCGATGATCGCCGTCGTGATGCCGGCGAAGAAGAGCTGGAAGGACGCGAAGATCGCGGGAGGGATGGGCGCCTTGGGATCTTCGGGCAGGATCTGGCTGAGGCCGAGGTACTGCGTGACGTCGCCGATCAGCCCGAGTCCTCCGACCGAGCTGCCGAAGACGGCCGAGTAGCCGAAGAGAGCCCAGATCACCGCGACGACGCTCACGCCGCCGAAGCACATCATCATCATGTTCAGAATGCGCCGCGAGCCGACCATGCCCCCGTAGAAGAGGGCGAGGGCGGGTATCAGCATGCAGACCAGCGCCGAGGCGGCGAGGATCCACGCGGTATGTCCAGTTTCCATGGGACTCCTATCTCAGGGTGGGTCGCAGAGGTGCGCGAAGGCGGTGTGGGGTGAGCTGCGCAGCCAATCCGTCGAGCACTGCGATGAAACAAAGATCACTCACAGTCAACGACTATGGGTTTCTCTCGCGTTAATTCCTTCTCCGCGGCGCACATCCGCGGCTCCCCGAGACCTTCGTGAGGGTGCGGAAACGCAGGATTTACGCGGCGACCATTGTCTTGACACCTCGCGCGTGGATAACTGGATTCAACACAGTTTCCTGACAGGGAACATTTCGGATAGATTGGATCCACGATGACAGCCCTCGCCCCAGATCCTTCAGTCCTCGACCTTCAGGAGGCCCGCAGCCCCCTGTCCGAGTTGGTCCGGGCCTACGGCACGAAGTTCATCCTCGCCACGTTCGTCGACATGAACGGCAAGCCCTGCGCCAAGCTCGTTCCGGTCTCTGCCCTCGCCGAGCTGGAGGCCGGCAAGCTCGGCTTCGCCGGTTACGCCGCAGGTCTCGTCGGGCAGAAGCCACAGGACGGCGACCTCTGCGCGGTACCGGACGCCGCAAGCTTCACTCCCCTCGACGCGGTCCGCCGGGGCCTGGCCCTCGTGCACTGCGACCCGTACGTCGATGGCAAGCCCTGGCCCTACGCCCCGCGCGTCATCCTCAAGAACGCCCTCGCCCGCCTCGCCGAGAAGGGCATGACGGCGAAAGCCGGCGCGGAGGTGGAGTACTTCCTCGTCACGAAGGGCGACGACGACTCGCTGGCTCCCGCCGACACAAAGGACGACGGCGCACACACGTGCTACGACGCCCGCGGCGTCACCCGCATGTACGAGCACCTCACCGAGGTCTCCGAGGCCATGAACGCGCTCGGCTGGGGCAACTACGCGAACGACCACGAGGACGGCGCCGGCCAGTTCGAGCAGAACTTCGACTACGCCGACGCCCTCGTCACCGCCGACCGCGTCGTCACGCTCCGTTACCTCCTGAACGTGCTCGCGGAACAGCGGGGCATGGTTGCCACGTTCATGCCCAAGCCCTTCACGAACCGCACCGGCAATGGCCTCCACTTCCACCTTTCCCTGTGGAACGACGGCGGCGAGGAGCTCTTCCCCACCGACTGGGATGACCGGCACGGGCTTGGCTTTTCCGACACCGCCTACGCGTTCGTCGCCGGAATCCTCGACCACGCCCCGGCGCTCCAGGCATTCCTCGCGCCGACGGTGAACTCGTACAAGCGCACTGGCGCCACGGCGACCGAATCCGGCGCGACGTGGTCCACCAACCGGGCCTCGTACGGCGGCAACGACCGAACGCACATGATCCGCGTCCCGGACCCGCACCGGATCGAGCTGCGCTCGGGCGACGGCTCTGCGAATCCGTACCTCGCCGTCGCCGCGGCGATCGCGGCCGGCCTCGACGGCATCGAGCGCGAGCTCGACCCGGGGGCGCCCTGCGGCCCCGGCGAGCGCCGACCCGACGCCAAGCCGCTCCCGCCCACGCTTCTGCATGCCGTCCAGGAACTCCGGAACGACCCGATCATGCTCTCCGCACTGTCCGGCTCGGCCGAGATCGGCAGCTACTACGCGGCTGCCAAGGAAGAGGAGTTCCTCGACTGGCACAGCCAGGTCACGTCCTGGGAGGTCAACCGCTACCTGACTGCGGTCTGACTGCTGGCTCCGATCCCACCCACCCCCACAGAAGAGGAACCACACCATGTGCGGAATCGCCGCCCTCCAGCTGCGCAACCCCGAACTGCGCTCGAGCATGGGCTCCCTGCTCACCACGATGCTGTGCGAGATCGTCGACCGCGGCCCTGACTCGGCTGGCCTCGCCGTCTACGACAACCCGGCTCTCACAGCGGAGGGCCGGTCAACGCTGAGCCTGCTCGGCGGCGACCTTGGCATTCGAGCGGACGACGTCGATGCCCTCCTGGGCGAGCTCGCCGCCGAAGGCTTGGCTGCAGAAGGCTTCGGTACAGAGATCAAGGTCGTGGGCGACACCACGTTCATCTCCGCGGAAGTCCCCGCCCAGGATCTAGCAGAGGCAGTAGCCAGGGCTTACCCGCAGGTCGTCGTCGCCGGCCGCGGCGAGCGCGTGGCGGTCATGAAGAGCGTCGGCCATCCGGTCGAGGTCACCGAGCGCCACGGCCTCAAGGCGATGCACGGAACGCAGGCTGTGAGCCACACCCGCATGGCCACGGAATCCGCCGTCACGGCCGGGGGTTCGCACCCGTTCTCGGTGGCCGACGACCTGTGCCTCGTCCACAACGGCTCGTTCTCCAACCACGCGTCCGTGCGTCGCGAGCTCAAGCGGCTGGGCGTGCACTTCGACTCCGAGAACGACACCGAGGTCGGGGCGCGCTACGTGGCCCACCGCCTCGAGCAGGGAGACGACCTCGAGACCGCGCTCGTGAACCTGGGCAAGGTCCTCGACGGTTTCTACACGCTCGTGGTCACCACGGCGGACAGCATGGCCGTGGTCCGCGACCCCATCGCGTGCAAGCCCGCGATCATCGCCCAGACCGAGGACTGGGTCGCCATGGCGTCCGAGTTCCGCGCCCTCGCGGAGCTGCCAGGCATCGAGAACGCCCGGATCTTCGAACCCGAGCCCGGCAAGGTCTACACCTGGTCGCTATGAACGTCCAGTCGCGCCCACTCACCCATCAGGAGCATCAATGACTATTACTATCGACCCGGTCCAGACCAAGACCGCGATCTTCGACCTGAAGACCGACAGCGTTCGTGACCTCAACCAAGTCCTCCACCACGCCGCGGACGGCGAGGCCTTCGCCGTCGACCATCCCGGCGGAAAGCACAGCATCGCCGTCGGCGTGAACGCCGAAGTCGACATCGAGATCAACGGCCACGTCGGCTACTACGCGGCCGGAATGAACCAAGGCGGGCGCATCACCATCAACGGCAACGCCGGGGTAGGCGTCGCCGAGAACATGATGTCCGGCACCGTCCACGTCACCGGCGACGCCTCGCAGTCCGCAGGCGCCACCGCGCACGGCGGACTGCTCGTCATCGACGGCAACGCCTCGGCCCGCTGCGGCATCTCGATGAAGGGCGTGGACATCGTCGTCGGCGGGAACATCGGGCACATGTCCGCCTTCATGGCCCAGGCCGGCAGGCTCGTGGTCTGCGGCGACGCGGGCGAAGCCCTCGGCGACTCGATCTACGAGGCCCGGATCTACGTCAAGGGCACGGTCGCCTCACTCGGCGCCGACTGCATCGCGAAGGACATGCGCCCCGAGCACCTCGCCGAGCTCGGCGAGCTGCTGCGCGCCGCGGGGCGCGACGACGACCCGGCGGACTTCACCCGCTACGGTTCGGCCCGAACCCTTTACAACTTCCACGTTGACAACTCGAGCGCTTACTAGGAGACGGCCATGACCCTCACTGCACCAGACCAGACCGCTGCCTCCCCCGCCCTCCCCGCCCTAGCAGAACTGGGCCTGCGCGAGTCCGCGACCTTCGACCGCGCCACGATCGCTGACATCCAGCGCGCCGCCGAGACCGGCATCTACGACATCCGCGGCTGGGGCGCCAAGCGCAAAGTCCCACACTTCGACGACCTGCTCTTCCTCGGCGCCTCGATGTCCCGCTACCCGCTCGAGGGCTACCGCGAAAAGTGCGGGACCGACGTCGTCCTCGGCGACCGCTACGCGTCCAAGCCGCTGCACCTCGACATCCCAGTCACCATCGCCGGCATGAGCTTCGGCGCTCTTTCCGCCAACGCCAAGGAGGCCCTGGGACGCGGGGCGAGCGCCGTGGGCACCTCCACGACGACGGGCGACGGCGGCATGACGCCTGAGGAGCGCGGCCAGTCCAAGCACCTCGTGTACCAGTACCTCCCGTCGCGCTACGGCATGAACCCTGAAGACCTGCGCAAGGCCGACGCGATAGAGGTCGTGCTCGGCCAGGGCGCGAAGCCCGGCGGCGGGGGGATGCTCCTCGGCCAGAAGATCACCGAGCGCGTCGCTGGGATGCGCACACTCCCGATCGGGATCGACCAGCGCTCGGCCTGCCGGCACCCCGACTGGACCGGGCCCGATGACCTCGAGATCAAGATCGGCGAACTGCGCGAGATCACGGACTGGGAGAAGCCGATCTACGTCAAGGTCGGAGCCTCGCGCCCGTACTACGACACGGCGCTCGCAGTGAAGTCTGGCGCCGACGTCGTCGTGCTGGACGGCATGCAGGGCGGGACCGCCGCGACGCAGCAGGTCTTCATCGAGAACGTCGGCATCCCAACGCTCGCCGCGATCCCCCAAGCCGTGCAGGCACTCCAGGAGCTCGGGATGCACCGCAAGGTCCAGCTCATCGTCTCCGGCGGCATCCGCACGGGCGCCGACGTCGCCAAGGCCATGGCCCTGGGCGCCGACGCCGTCGCAATCGGCACCGCCGCGCTCATCGCGCTCGGCGACAACAACCCCCGCTACGCGGCCGAGTACGCCAAGCTCGGCTCCGCGGCCGGCTACTACGACGACTTCCAGGACGGCCGCGACCCTGCCGGGATCAGCACCCAGGACCCTGAGCTCTCGGCCCGGCTGGACCCCGTCGCAGGCGGCCATCGCATCGCGAACTACCTCCGCGTCCTCACGATGGAGGCCCAGACGATCGCCCGGGCGTGCGGCAAGGCGCACCTGCACAACCTCGAGCCCGAGGACCTCGTCGCGCTCACCATCGAGTCCGCGGCGATGGCCCGCGTCCCGTTGGCCGGCACCTCGTGGATTCCCGGCGTCGCGGGAGCGGGGCTCTGATGGCGGACTCCTTCGACTACGTCGTGGTCGGCGCGGGCCTCGCCGGCGCCGCCACGGCGTGGCGGCTCGCAGAGCGCGGGCACCAGGTCGCCGTCGTCGAACGCTCTGAACCGGCCAACCATGAAGGCAGCTCCCACGGCTCGGCCCGGATCTTCCGGTTCGCCTATGCGGAAACGGCGTACGCGGCCCTCGTGAAGGAATCGCTCGCGGGCTGGAAGGAGCTCGGCCGGCTCGCGAGGCACTCCCTCATCACGCCCACGGGCTGCGTGGACTACGGCCAAGTCCGGAAGCCGCGCGAACTGGCCGAAGTGCTTGCGAGCGTTGGTGTGGCCCACGAGGTGCTCTCGCCCGAGGAGGCCCGCTCCCGCTGGCCGCAGTTCGCGTTCGACACCGTGGTGCTCTGGCATTCGGGCGCAGGAGTCATCGACGCCCAGGAGACGGTGCACACGATGGTGCGTGCCGCCGTCGGACTCGGGGCGCGCGTCTACGAGGACTGGGCGCTGGCCGCGGCCCGCCGCTCGGGCGCGGGCTACCTGCTGACGAACGAGCGCGGCGAGGAGCTCCGCGCGGGGCGCGTTGTGATCGCGGCGGGCGGCTGGCTCCCCCGACTCTTAGGCGGCCTCGACCTGCCGTCGGCGTTCCTCGCCTCCCTGCCCGCCTTCACGGTCATGCAGGAGACGGCGTTCCACTTCCCGTACCGCGAGCAGCCCGACCCGGGCACGTTCTGGCCCGCGTTCATCCACAAGCGTCACGGCATCCAGACCTACGGCCTCCCCGGCCGCCGCGACGCGGACTACCGCGGGCAGAAGCTCGCCGAGTTCAATGGCGGCAGGGCGATCGCGGATGCCTCCGCCCAGGACGGGCTGATCGACCCAGCACACCGCGAGCGCATCGTCGAGTACGTCAAGCAGTACGTCCCCGGCCTGCTCCCGGAGCCCTACGCCGAGACGACGTGCCTGTTCACCAACACGCCCGACGAGGAGTTTGTCATCGACTCCGCGGACGGAGTCACGGTCCTCTCCCCCTGCAGCGGCCACGGTGCGAAGTTCGCCCCGCTGCTGGGCGAGCTTGCGGTGGACCTTGCCACGGGGGCGCGGGAGGTGCCCCTGCGGTTCCGCCCGTCCTTGGCGGGCGCAGGGAGGCAGGCGTGAGCGCGACGACGTCCGCCCGGCATCGGACGACGGCGGCCGGTCCCGAGGGCGCGAGCGTCGCCGGGCTCCTGGGCGAGATCGCGGACATCGGTCGGGACGGCGCCCGGGGAGGCTACAGCAGGCCAGTCTTTTCGACCGCTGAACTGGACCTTCGCCAGTGGTTCATCGCCCAAGCCGCCCGCCGCGGTCTAGACGTCGAGACGGACCGCAATGGCATCCTGTGGGCGTGGTGGGATAGGCCCGGCTCAGTGCGGCAGGACGCCGTCGTCACCGGAAGCCATCTGGATTCCGTCCCCGGCGGTGGCGCGTTCGACGGCCCGCTCGGCGTCGCCTCGGCGCTCGTCGCCGTCGACCGTCTCCGTGAGCGCGGCCTCACTCCCGCCAAGCCACTCGCCCTCGCTGTCTTCCCCGAGGAGGAGGGTTCACGCTTCGGTGTCGCGTGCCTCGGCTCGCGGCTGCTCACTGACGCGATCGACCCGGACAGGGCGCGGACTCTGCGCGATCCCCATGGTGACACCTTCGCCGAGGTCGCGGCCAGGGCGGGCCTTGATCCCCGCTTCATCGGGCCGGATCCGGAGGCCCTCGGCAGGATCGGCTCATTCGTCGAACTGCACGTCGAACAGGGGCGCGGGCTCATCGACCTCGGTCGGCCCGTCGCGATCGGCTCGACGATCCTCGGTCACGGACGGTGGAGGATCTCCGTCATCGGCCAAGGGAACCACGCCGGAACCACCCTCATGGAGGACCGCCACGACCCGCTCATCGCCGCGGCGGCGATTGTCCAAGCCGTACGGCACGCCGCCCTTCAGCACCCAGGCGCGCGGGCCACTGTCGGCCGGATCGTGCCCGTGCCAGGCGGCACGAACGTCATCGCGTCGTCGGTGAACCTGTGGCTTGACGTCCGGCACGCCGACGATGCGGTGACGGCTGCCGTGGTCGAACGCATCCATGCCGACGCGCGGCAAGCCGCCGCCGTCGAAGCCTGCTCCGTGGAATTGCGAGAGGAATCGCTGAGCCCCACGGTCCATTTCGACCCCGCGCTCAGGCATCGGCTTGGGGAGCTCCTGCCGGACGCGCCGGTCCTGCCCACAGGCGCAGGCCACGACGCCGGCGTGCTCGCCGCCGCGCTGCCCACGGCGATGCTCTTCGTCCGCAACCCCACCGGCGTCTCCCACTCGCCCGAAGAGCACGTGGAGGACGACGACGCCGAGGCCGGTGCGCTTGCCCTCGCCGACGTCCTCGAAGGCCTTGCAGGGCGCGCATGACAGCTGCTGTCTATACTCGCTCCATGACGACTGAGGAAGCCGAGGGCACGCCCAGCGCCCCCGGCTCTCTCGAGGCCATCATTGCCGGGCAGGTCAAGCGGTACCGGCACGAAGCCGGGATCTCCGCCGCCGAGCTCGCCGTGCGGACCGGGCTCTCGAAGGCCATGGTGTCGAAGATCGAGTCTGCGAGCACCTCGTGCTCGCTCACCACGGTGCAGCGTCTCGCGCAGGCCCTGAACGTGCCCGTTACCGCACTCTTCCAAGGTGCCGACACCGAGCGTGAGGCGACCTTCACGAAGGCTGGCGAGGGCAGTGTGACCGTGCGGACCGGGACGCGGCACGGTCACGAATACCGCTCGCTTGGCGCCCTGAAGCGGCGTGAGAACCCGATCGAGCCGAGCCTCGTCACGCTCACGAGTGCATCTGACGTCTTCCCGCTGTTCCAGCACCCGGGCACCGAATTCATCTACATGCTCGAGGGCCGCATGGTGTACGGGCACGGGTCGTACGAATACGAGCTCGCGCCCGGGGATTCGCTCGTATTCGAGGGCGAGGGACCGCACGGGCCGCTCCACCTCATCGACCTCCCCATCCGGTTCCTCGCCGTCGCGGCCCGCTAGAAGGTCAAAAACCTGGTACCAAGAATCGGCCTGCGGCGCGCTGGCTGACCGGAACCAGCGGCAGGCCTGTCTATTGCCCTTCGCCCCCCATCGCGGAACGCGCACGGCTCTAGTAAACCTGCACCTCTCCTATGTGTTGCGCTAGCGTGCACCCCAACGCAACGCCCAGGGGCCACTCGATTCGATATGGCTCTAGGGTGGTCTGTCTGTCATTTGCATCAGTAGTGTCCAACGCTTCAGACATGACGCAACAGATTTAGCAGAGGATTGGCAACGCCAGGGTCTCATCGTTCAGCGCGCTGCCAATACCGTACTCCGCGTCCCGGTGCGGCCCGACGGGCTTAATGCGCCATTGAAAGTCTCGCCTCGAACGCGCCGACATCGATTGCTGGGGAACGAGTGCGCACCTACCTCCCAGGAGGTGCCACACCCATGGCTAGGACAAACGGCGAACAGAAGGACCCGTACGGGTTCGAAGATCCCGAGGAGCTGCCAGCTCTCCCGAGCCGCCCGCACCAAGCCGGGCGCGGCGCCCGAAGGGACGACCCCGTAGGCCGCCCCCGATGCCGCGGATTCCACGACGCGGAGCGCTTGAGCGATCGCGACACTGGGCTGGCCGCGCACTACGGGGAGCTTAGGCCCTGCCGGGGCGAGGAAGCCGCGCGTCCTCAGACGGCGTCCAGGCTCCCGACGGCGGGCAAAAGCCCAGGTCAGACGGTGGGGCCACCGTGGCCCCACCGTCAGGGGCGAACGGGAAGACGCGTGAACACGCCGCGCTCATGGCCAGAGGACGAATCTCGTACAGGAGCCTGGAACCCATCAGCGATCCGCAGCGTGGGACGAGCTCGCCGAGAGCACAGCGCGAGGGCAGGCGGCAGCACGGTTCACCGCCGGCAGGGCAAAGCCCCAGGTCGGACGGTGCCGCCACGGTGGCGGCACCGTCGACCGCCACCGGATCGCGACGCTGCCGTCCTCCAGTCCCTGGGCGGGCGCGCGAGAAATGGTCGGAGAACCCCGAGGCAATCTGGGAAGCTTCCATCGTCAAAGTCCTCACGGCGGGGGCTCCAACCCCATGGATTTGCACTCCCTGACCACCGTGATCAGCGAATGCGACGAGACCACTTATTCCACCACTCCTCGACAGAAACCGCTACGGGCGGAGCACACCCGTGACCGCTTCTTTTGGCCGGGGGAAGTCCCTCGTCCCTCGCGAACGCGCGCTCGAGCATCTCGGCCGGGGCGGGTCCACCATCTCGCTGCGGCGGATGCAGTGCTGGATGGTGATCTTCGGATCGGTGTGACCGAGCAATTCGGCGGGGAGATCGACAGCAGCTTGGGCGTTGATTCCCGTTCGGCACAGGCGTCATCATGCTCCGCTCCGCCCCGCCGATCGTCACCGACCTGAACCCTTGGCCGGCCCGCCACGACGGCGCCCAGCTCAAGGCCGACCGCGCCGGGATCGAAGCACTCCTGCGGCGCCCGATGGCGCCTGACCCGCACCCCGGGGAGCTGCGGCGCACCTGCCCGACAAGGGCGACCCAAACGGGTTGCCGTCGATGTCAGGAGGGCAGTCCCATGGCGATCCACACACAGCAATCCGTCTCCGGGTTCATCGCATCCGATCCACAGCTCAGCTACACAGCCAAAGGCGACGCAAGGTTCTACGCCCGCATCGGCCAGGAGCACTACCGGCGCGAGGCCGACGGGTCGTTCACCGAGCTGGAGCCGACGTTCCACGACCTCGTGGCGTACCGGGCCACGGCCGAGCGGGCGCACGAGCGGCTGGCGAAGGGCGACAGCTTCGTCGCCGAGGGATACGCCCACACCTTCGAGCACGAGCGCGACGGACAAACCGTCGAGAGCGAGGAATTCGTGGCCAAGAAGATCGGACACAACCTCGCCCGCACCACCTACGAGGTCGACCGCACCCGCCGGGCACAGGCCGCCGCCGAACGCGAAAACCCAGCCACCGGGCCCCAGGCGAGCGAGGCCCGCAGGGACCCGGCGAACACCTCGCCGGCCCTCGGGCTCTGAACGGCCACCGCGATGAGGACCAACCCCGACACGGCCCCTGAGCCGGACGAGCCCGAACCCTACGACACCGACAGCGAGCACGCCGGCTCGACTTTGCCCGAGCCGCCGCACCCGATCAACTGGAACCTGCTCAGCGCTGGCGAGGCCGAAGCGGAATGGCTGGAGCTCAACGCGTGGGTGGACTGGCTCCGCCGCACCTACGGACTCCCGGCCGCGGTGATCCCGCCGTCCTGGCACCGACACCCCGAGCTGGTCTGGCAACGATGAGCGGGACGACTGAGCACGGCATCGCGCCAGTCGAACCGCTATGGCGCGCCCGCGAGGTCTCGGAGTTCCTGAACGTCTCCCAGGCCACCCTCTCCCGGTGGCGCCGCGAGAGAGTCGGCCCACCGTTCCTCCAGGTCGGCGGGGTCTCCCGCTACAACCCCGCCGCCGTACGGGCCTGGGTATGCGACCAAGAGGCCGCGCATGGCTGACCCCCGCAACCACAGGATGCCTCCAGTCGGGGTCCACCTGACCACCGACGTCGAGCGCCGCGTCGACGGGTTCCGTGCCCGAGTGCAATGGACCGACCCATCAACCAAGAAGCGCCTCGGCCGAGTCAGCCACGTGCGCACCAAGGAAGAGCTCGAGGAATTCTTCGACCAGATGCGCAAGGCCACAGAAACTGGAACCGACACCACCGCCACGCTCGCCGAGTACGCCTCATCCATCGGCGACCGTTGGAAGCGCGGCCTCGACCGAACATCGACAGGCGAGAACTACGCGATCGGACTACGGCTGAGGGTGCTTCCCGCGCTCGGGCACATCCAGGTCGTCAAGCTCACCGCCGGGATGATCGACCGCACCATCGACTCCTGGGAGACCAACTACTCCGCCTCTACCGTCAAGAACACCACCGCGGCCCTTGTCCGGCTCCTCGACGAAGCCGTCCGCGACGACCTCATCACCGTCAACCCCGCCAGGAACCGCGCCCGCCGCAGCCTCCACCAGAACGCAACCGGCGGGACCGGCTCGCTTCGCGCCCACGCGGTCCCGGATCTGCCCACACTGCGCAAGCTGGCGGACGCCTGCGGCAAGGTGCACCAGTCCTACTCCGACCACGTCATGCTCGCCGCCCTTCTCGCGGCCCGCGGCTCCGAGGTCGCCGGCCTGCACGTCGGAGACGTCGACTGGAGGAACCGGGTGGTGAAGATCGAGCGCCAGCACTACCCCGGAAAGGGCGGACTCGTCCTCAAGCAAACCAAGGGGCGCCGCGCCCGCTATGTCCCCATCCTCGACGCACTCGAACCCGTCCTAGAACGCCTCACACAAGGCAAGCAAGCAGAGGCACCGCTGCTGCGCGGCCCACGCGGCGGAGTCCTGACCACCGCGACCGTCCGCGACGCAACCCACTGGGATGACCTCGTGAAAACGCTCGGCCTGGAAGACCTCACCCGCCACGGGCTACGGCACACCGGGGCAACCTGGATGGCCGACGCAGGCATCCCCTTGCACGTGCTCCAGGAAATCCTCGGACACCAGTCCATCGAGACCACGAAGCGATACCTGCACCCAGACCACCGGCACCTCGCCGCAGCCGCCCGACAGGCCAACCAATTCCTCTCCGCACCGCAAGTCCGAAGGGAGACGCCCCGCCCCGACGTCCCCCGGCTCTGAGCAGCTTGCGAGCACGATCCGACCCCCGGAAGGGGCCGGATCGTCGCTCTGCCCGGAAATTGGTCCACTTAACGGGCACATTTTGGTCCACTTCACCGCCACGAGGACCAGCAGCGGCAAGAGATCACAGGACGGCCCGTAGGCCGGCGAGGGAAGGTCGAGAGGGGACCTTCTGCCCTCTCACCAGGGAAAACAAAACTCCGGCAAGAGTGACCTCTCACCGGAGTTGATTTGTCGGGCTGACAGGATTTGAACCTGCGACCCCTTGGAGGAATTTTGAACCCTCCGGAAGACTGCGGAAATCTCGCGTTTTCCCTGATCAGACGGGGAATCGGGCGACTCCCCCATGTGGATTCTACCGTGTCATTCCCGGTCGGTCACGGGTGTTTTAGATGGGTATTTTATGGGCATGGCGACTTCATGAGTTCTCGTGCTCCGTCTTCAGTTTTGATGTCACCGAAGACCATCAGGGGACGCCACGTGAGCCAGCGGCGGTCTACGGAGTCGCCCTTGGAACTGCCCCCCGGGATTGTGAAGCGGCATAGCGCAGCGAAGTAAGGCCCAGGCCGCACGAGCTGGCTTCGCTCTCGCTTCGATCCGCCTTCGAGGGGAGTCGGCCTGATGACCGTTTGATTTTCGATGAGCCTTAGCGGCACTTCGTACTGCATCTAGGGGCTAGATCCGCGGGATCTCGCGGTTTCTAACCGATAGTCGCAGTTCGTTTCAGTTGCCCGAGTTGCTCGGGGCAAATCCCCGAAAACAACGGTGCGCCCCCAGCGTGGAGCGTCAGCCGGGCTGGCCTCTAGCAGGATCGACGCCGCTGTGGCCACGACGCCCTGGCATCGCGGAAGTGCGAGCTGTCGGTGTCGTCCGGTTAGGGCGCGATCACCGTAAGATTCTCCACATGCATCACGACGCGGTTCACGCCATCAAAGTGCTGTCCGAGAACGGACGACACTTTCTAAGAAGCACACTCGATGAAATCGGCAGGGACGACGAGACCGGAAACCGCAATGCCGTCATTTTCGTCGCAGCAGCAGTGGAGGTCTTGCTCAAGACTCGGCTAGCGCTGGAACATTGGACGCTTCTGTTCGAAGATCCCTCCAAAGCGAAGCTGCAGGATCTAAAAAGTGGTGAATTCCTCAGTGTTCAAGCCTCGAAACTGGTCCAGCGCCTCAACAATGTGGCACCGCTGAGTCTTAAATCCGACTCCCCGGATCAGGTCTTTAGACTGCGCAATCGAATGGTCCACTACGGGCCTCCCCCTCAACTTGCCGTCCGAGTCGAACTGGCCGTTGGCCTGGGTTTCGCCCTCGATTTCATTCATAAGCACCTGCTATCGGAGCTTCCAACCGAAGAACAAACGGAACTCGAAACGCTGAAGCAGGAGATCACCGAAGTCTTCTCGAAGCTCGACGAATTCAGAACCGACCGCCTTGCAGCCCTTGAGGCGGAACTTAACACCCGCGCGACAACCGTGACATGCCCGGACTGCAACCAAGAAGCCCTTGTCATCGATAGCGAGGACGATGCCGACACCTGTCTTTTCTGCTTGGCAACAACAGACGGTGAGGAACTAGCACAGCGATATGTCAGCGATGTTCTGTGGTGGAGCTGGAAAGACGAAGCCGACGGCGGGGAAAATCCTCTCCACGAGTGCTTCAACTGCGAATCGTTCGCCCTCGTCGCCGGAGCCCAGGTCGCTAGACGTCCGAAGCTCACGCACGTATGTTTCACCTGCGCCGCGGTATTTGAAGCAGAGGACCTGGGCCGGTGTGGCAGGTGCGGCGCTTTGAAAGCCTCCGATGATGAGGCTCTATGCTCCGGCTGCTGGACCGACGTGGTGAGTGGGTAACCAGGACCTAGGAACGGGACAACTTCTTTGCGCGCACGATTCCATCGGATCGCGCACGTCGTTCGCCGTCGTCGTATCGCCCCTGAACTGAAACAATCGTCTGATGTGGCCTGACTTTCAGTACAAGGGTGACCTGCGACGGGAGCGTCACGCCTTCCGGCCTGGTTTCAGTTGGCCGCCTCTCAGAGTGGTCATCGATCCGAAGCTCGCCCTTGATCACGCGGGGAAGCGGTACTTCGCCTTTCTGCGAAACGGCGATGCCGGAGTGATTGTCCTTGCCCGGGTTCTAGACGGTCAGCTTCGCTCCGACGACGATTACGAGGTGGTCCTTCCCGATGAGGATTCCTGTACCCGGGATGCAGCCGTGTGGCAGCGGACCGGCGGCACTGTGACCTGGCGCGCTGCGTTCAATGCGATGAACAACGCCCTAGCCGCATGCAACTGGGCCCGGCACGCTGGCCTGGATCCGGACGAAGCCCGCGACCGCCAGATGGATGTGGAGGCTGCGATCGCTCTCCAGGCCGACGTCTACGTCACGGACAACGCGTTCGCTCTAACCCAGACGCCAACTGGGAACGTCTTCGCCTGCACCGCCGATGAGGCCTTGGCAATCATCGGGTTGCACCAGCGGCTTCAGGGCCGCATCGCAGTGGACACGGACTCCATCCCTACAACGCTGGACTTGCCGTGGGCCGAGTACATCCAGGCGTGGGCGCTTCTGCCCAATACGCTCAACCTCTTCGCCCTTCGGGCGAACCAGCCCGGCCAAGACACTGATCACTGGAAAGACCTTGCCCGAGTCGGCCGTACTCGTGTCGAACGCTGCCTGCGGTCACGGGACCAAATCCTCGTGCAAAGCATCCATCCGAACCTTGCCCTCCCCTTCGACACGGTCGACGCCCTGGTTGAGAGGGTGGCTTTGAATCTCTCAGGCATGTTCGATGCTCTCGCCCGGGCGATCAACGCCGCCTTGTCCTTGGGACGTGAGGAACGGTCATGCTCGTTCACGAGAGGCGACTTCAAACAAGCTCTTCTGCCGCTCCTTCAGCAGCCTGTCGGGACAGACCGACACAAGGCGCTGCTGGGGGTAATCAGTGTTCTGCGGAACACCATCCACCACATCGCTTTGTCAGGGGCTTCTGCAGGTGACAGCCGCGGACCCGTCAGCGAAAGCTACGTCCTTCTTCCCGCCTCCGAGGCCCAAAAATTCCGCAGACACGCCACTACCCTGAACACAACACCGCGATGGATAGCCAGTGACTTCGACGAGATCGGACTGCTCCTAAGGCCGGTGCAGCTCATCGAGGACCTCATCGACGAATCGATACCTCTTTTTGAGGAACTCATATCTAAAACCGAATGGCCCGGAACCGTCGACGAGACCCCAGGGATCCGACGCGACGACCCGGGCGAATACTGGATGTACTACACCCCAACGGTCAGCCTCGTTTCCCGGCTGTACGGGTTAAAACCGCGATAGCACCGACGAACACGCCCGGGCCGTCATCGCACCTGCAGCCAGAAAAGCTGCTCGGGAGGTGTCGGGGCGAGGTTCAGCGCGACGGTCACGCCAGGGCGGATGGCTGGCTTCTAAACCGGCTTCATTCGGCGGACACTTGCGCGCCGAGGACAACATGTCTGGCCCGCTAACGCATGT
Source organism: Sinomonas sp. G460-2 (assembly GCF_047759905.1). Taxonomy (NCBI): domain Bacteria; kingdom Bacillati; phylum Actinomycetota; class Actinomycetes; order Micrococcales; family Micrococcaceae; genus Sinomonas; species Sinomonas sp. G460-2. Next base: position 58,283 of record NZ_JBKZWT010000002.1, read on the forward strand.
CTGGCCCGCTAACGCGATTCTCGCCGCGCTCTTCGTCCAAGCGCACCGCGCCACCCCCATGCGGCTGAGGAACGCGCTTGATCGGTGTACTCGACAACCTGAGCGCAGCTCGCCACACAGCAGGGCTTCCTTCGCCTCGGGACTTGCAAGGAAGGGACCTGAGTATCTCGTCGCAGACGCTAGTTCAGTCCACCATCGATTCGTGCCCACATTCTGAGGCTGCCCTTCATCCAGTCGTGGAACCATCGTTTCTTGCCAAGTAGCAACCGAGCTTCGCCGGCCCTCGGTCTCCTTCGGGACGGCTTCGACATTCCACCGCGTCCTTGGCCTTCGGGGATCATCGTCTTGGCATCCCGGTGACTTTGACCGTGTCACGGTGGAGGATCCCTCTGCGACATAAGTTGCCCACGCGGCGACGTCGGCGGCTCTAGAAGCAATTCCGTCGAACAGCCGCCGCCTTAGGCAGGACAGCAACGACGAGAGTGGTATTACATTCAGTAGACATCACGGTCGCAATGAAGTCTCGTCGAGAATTACTATTTCGATTCCGGCAGGACAGCAGAGCTGTCGAGCGTAATCCTGAGATGGCTGCGGAATTTGATCCATTGCAGCCATCACATAAATGTCAGCTTCTAGTCGCTTTGCGACATCAACGTCCTTATCAACCTGGCCCGCGTTAAATTGGCTACCGCTGGTCTTAACTTCGCCAATCACAAGCCGCCCGCCGTATAGGCCTATAATGTCAGTCTCTTTGTTCTCATTATTCTTGAATCTAAGATCGACGGCCGGAAGAAGCCATGATAGTGGATCACTCCTCTTGAGGGCGGCAATTGCGAGTATATTAGGGAAAATTCCATTACTGCTACTTTCGTCAATCAAGCCGTCGAGTCGATAGAATACTTCTGGGCCGCGTTTATTTGCTCGGTACATCTCACTCGATCCGCAGGCTGGGCAGACGGCCCCCCCGGCGGGAATGGACGTCAACTGTACGAAGCTCGTCTTGCTACAGGCCGAGCACTTGATTTCGAACCCTCTTTCGGCCCAGCCCAGTTCGCACAGTCGCTCGAGCACCACGGCCGCGTCGCTCGCCGAGACTCCTTGGATGCGTTCGGCACTCCTATATGCTCGACTCCTGGCCTGAACGCCCCAGGAGTCGACGCGACCGATCAGGTCTGAACTCAGTTCTTCAACATCTCCAAGTTCCTTTAACAACTTCTTGAAGTCACTTGAGCGAGGAGATGTTAGGCTGCGGATAGTCTCATAGACATTTCTTTCCAAAAGAGCATCGTAATTGCGCTTGCGTTCCATGAGGGCCGAAGCGAGGCTTCCTTTGTCGGACAGGGCGTACTGGGCGATGCCTGAAAGGAGAGCCGGCAAGACTTCGGCCTGAGTGGGGATGTTTAGTTCGAGTCGAATCTGAGGCTGAACGCCGATGAAGATTTCGAGTTCATCGCCCTTCCAGGACGCCTGGGGGTGGATGAGACTTGCGACCGGCCTCCTCCTAGGCAGCCCGTCAAACATGCTTGAGTTTAGGCGAAGAATTGCCATTCCAAATCTAACGTCAACGGGAGATGGGAAGCGCAGCACCGTTGCTGTTCCTTCGAATACCATCGCATCAGAATGAGTGGATATACCATAGCGTCGCTGATGGGTCACAAGACCTCTAAGTGACTTCGGGTCAGTTACCATATAGATGAAGGGTGAGGTCCGCCGCGATGGAGGGTATCCATGAGACGCCTCCGCGTGCTCGCCCTCTGGAAGCGGATCGAGATGTAGATGGCGAGCGAGTTCGCTAAGTTCCCCATTTGGCGTCGACAGGCTTGTGATGAGGACGTCTGGAGAAAAATCGCCTGTTCTCTCCAGTGTTTCATTCAGTTGTCGGTCGAATTCGAGCCAGTATCGAAGATCTTCCGCTGGAAGAAGATACATTGGCATGGTAGCAAGAGAAATCGGTCGTAGGGCGCGGATGTTCCAAAACTCCCACGCGTCCTCCAGGTTGTCGCCGCTGGTTATCCAGACGATTGTGTGGAGGTTGGACAATACGGGGGACGGAAGGGCCTCGCCGAAAGAGACGATTGTTCGGTCCAGCCAAGTCGTTCGATTGAGCTGCGAACGCCCGTATTCATCAGCCCCTGTCTTCCCTGGGATCGAGACGTCCAAACCCCACTCGTGACGTCGATCTAGGTGATCCTGCGGGAACTGACCAACTCCTACGGCCTGCCATAGGGCACTTTCAGTACCGGCTAGGGTTCGTCTTACCCGATTATCATCAGTCGAAGGCAATACTTGCGTCGGATGCGTGTTCATCGACGTTACACCATAGCTGTCGATGTTTGATATCTCAACAAGAGGCAAGCCGAGCGATGAGGAAATTTCTCGTGCTCGCTCTGCTGGAATGTTTACGTTTACGAGTCCATCTACAGCGCTGGATGACGCGAGTTGATGCGTCCAATCGTCAAGCGGTGCTTGACCAATCGGAATTGGCAGGATTGGCTCAGAGGCACCACCCCATCGAGTGCTCGCTTCTTGGATGGCACGCCTGAACCCGTCGCGGCTACCCTGTTGCACCAAATACCCGGCTCGCCCAGGCGCAAGAGTCACTTGCACCGGATAGATCCCTCGATACTCACCTCTGCTCATGAACCACAGTGTTACACCGAGGTGAGGCCCCCGCTCGTAAGCCGGCCGCCCACCGGACGACCCGCAGCTAGCCGTGGCGCTGGTTGAGAGCCGCAGGATTCCAGGCTTCTCGAATTCCCGTATGACCCGCAGGAATAGTGCCCGGTGGAGGTGCCTTGAACGCTACACTTTTGGGGCAAGCTAATCGGCTACGCACGTCTTCAACCAGGAGCCAGAACCTCGCCGCCCAGAGGACCGTCCTCACGGCCGCCGGCGTGCATCCCGAGTCCGTTTACACCGACACCGACCACGGGTACACGAGCACCAGGCGTGACGCCCGGGTCTGCATCAGGCCTTGGCCGCGGGAGGGACGGGGACATTCTCGTGGTACCAAGCTTGACCGGCTCGCCCGGTCGCTACCGGATGCGAAGGACATCACCGACGAGCTCACGCGCAAGACGGTGACCCTGAATGTCATCGGGGTCCGGCGTCTCTAACGTGCGGCGTGCCCGGAAAATGTCCCCTCCATGGCTGAGGATTGGGCCATGACGATACACGTTCCCGCCGCATTGGCGGAGGCCCTGGCCGGCGAAGCCCGCCCCCAGGGCTCATTCCCCTGGACGAAGCAGCCCTGGCTCGATCAGATGCACGACCTCCCCGACGTCCTGTCGCTCCTCGACCGCCTTCCGGAGCGCGTAAGCCGGCACTCGACCGCCGATGCGGTCTCTGCAGAGCTGGACGAGGGCAGGGTCCTTCCCGCGTTCATCGCAGCCATGGTGTGGGGCTGGGGCACCACCGCAGGCATGGGTGCGCTTCGGACACGGTGGATACTCACCCAGACCAAGGCCAAGAGCGCGGACGCAGTCGCGGAGCCGGTGGACGACTCCGTCGCTGTCCGGCTGGAGGCTGCCGTCAAGTCGGTGCGCGCCGACGGGGCCTTGGAGGCCTTCAGGCTGATGAACAACGAGGGCGGCCTCCTCCATCTCAGGGCCTCCTACTTCACCAAATGGCTGTACTTCACCTCGGCCCTCGAAGGCCCCGCGGATCCGAACGCCGCCCCGATACTGGACGACCGGGTCGTCGCCTGGCTCGAGGACACGGCCGGAGTGGCCCTCGAGAAGAACAAGACGGACTCGTACGGCGAATACCTGGACCTGCTCGCAAACTGGGGGAAGCCCTACGGCCGAACGAGAGCGCAAGTCGAAACCGAAATCTTCAGACTGGCCACCCAACGCGGATGAGCGCCCTGGAGCACCCGGACGACCCAGCGACAGATTGGTCGAATCGCACCCGGGCGGCGAATGCGGCCGGTCTTGAGTCCGCGACCTACGGAGGCAGAAGCTGGGCATCTTGATCCGAGAACGCGGAGGCGACTGGCTCGAGCCGGTCATGGGATACGACAGCGAGAGGGCGCTCCAGGAGATCATCCACGCCCACCCGTCCCTCGTCACCGGTTCCCCCACAGGTGAAACCGGGACCGCCATCGCCTGCCGCGAGTTCCAGAGCGGCGTCGGCCCCGCCGACGTCGTCGTACTCGACACCGAAGGAAACCTCACCCTCATCGAGTGCAAGCTGGCCAGCAACCGCGAAGTGCGTCGTGAGATCATCGGCCAGGTCCTCGACTACGCCTCGCGCATCTGGAGGATGAACGCAGAGGAATTCGAGCTCGCCTGGGCCCGCGCCAACGGAGGCGTCTCCCCGTTCGATGCCCTAGACGACGCCGAGGGACGGATCCGGGCCGCGGTCCAGGAGAACCTTGAGTCAGCGCGTTTCAAGATCATCCTGGCCGTCGACGACATCAACGACGACATCCGGCGCATCGTCGAGTTCCTCAACCGCGTCACGGTCGCAGAAACAGGCGTCCTCGTCGTCGAATTCGCCCGCGCCAGCGTGGGAAACACCGAAGTGCTCATCCCGACCTCGTTCGGGACCGACTTCATCGAGGCCAAAGCAGCAGCGGACCCTAAGTCCTCGCGGCCGCGCTGGTCCGTAGATGAGTACCTCGCATGGTGCAGGGAGAACGACGAGGCGGCAGCGGAGGGAGCACGCGAGCTCATCGAGGCACTCGCCGAAGCCGGATTCCGCCTCGACGGGGGGAAGGCGAAGACCCCGTCACTGAACTTCGGCATCGATTCCCCTTCCATCGGGACAAGGACGCCTGTCGCCCTGTACAGCACCACAAATCCCGCTCGCGGCGCGCTCGTCGAAGTCCGTTTCAGCGACTACAAGGACCATCCTGCGATCCGGGACGCGCTGGCTGACCTTGTGCAGGCCATTCCCGGCATCCCCATCCCCGTCGCGGAAGTGCGTGCCCAGGGGTTCAGCACCCGACCGAACATCTCCGTCCGAGACTTTACCGTCGAACAGCTCCGCGCCCTCCCCCGCGCTGTCGCCGAGGCCCTGCGCCGCTGACGGGGAGACTTCCCCCGCGACCTGCTCCGATCAGAACGGCGGTTCGGACTAGGCGGAGGTGCCGGTGCCCCATACATGGCCTGGGCCGGCTGTTTTGGTGACCCAGGAGTCGGGCTGCTGGCCGGCAGACTGGTCCTGCGCGAGCCCGGGCTGGGGGCTGCTGCTGCGCTATCCACGAGATGGGATTCGCCCGCCGCGTTGCCGACAGGTCGTCTTCATGGACCAGAGGCGCATCCTAGAGGACGTTCCGGTCCAAGACTTCTTCGACCACTCGGCCATGGAACGGGCCCGTGACTTCCTCTCGAGGATCCTTACCCTCTGAACTCCCCGGCCCGACTTCGGTGTGCCCCAGACGAATTGGTCCTGGCGTAGGTCCTGAACACGCTTCTCTCAGAGGCTTCGGCCGCGAGCATCCGGGCCAGAAGCGCGCCCTTGCATGGCCGGGCGCTCGGCTTCGGCCTGCTGAGCCTTGCGGGCTGCGACCTTCTGCGCCTCGGCTGCACGGGTGTACTGGATGCGGGCGGCGGCGTCGCCAGGAGTGAGCAACCTCAGTGCCTCGGCCTCGGTTCGTGCGTCTTCAGTGACCTTTGCCCAACGCCGCGCTTCGCGGTCGGGGTTGGCGCGTTCATACCGCGCGGCTGCGCGGCGGACCTGCTCGACGCCGAACACGCGGGCCATCGCGGCCAGTCTTTCCTCCCTGAGGGACGGTGTCGGGCG
>NZ_JBKZWT010000020.1:0-27802 GCF_047759905.1 Sinomonas sp. G460-2
CGAGGAACGGGGAGATGGTGAAGAGCCTGGTGGCGCCGGCGTCCGCGAGCTGGCTGCCTACTTCCTCGGCGGTGTAGAGGGCGTTGACGGTCGTGACGGCGGCACCGGCGCGGAGGATGCCGTGGAAGACGATCGCGAACGCCGGGGTGTTGGGGCAGAACAGGCCCGCGGTGGTGCCGGGCCCGGCTTCTCGGCTCGCGAGCCAGCCAGCGAGGGCGTCGATGCGCCCCACCAGCGCACGGTACGTCGTCTCGGCGCCCGTGGTGCCGTCCACGAGCGCGACCCGCTCCAGGTCCTCGGCGCCGAGGCCGCCGAACAGGTACTCATAGAGTGTGGCCTCGGGGATCTCGACATCAGGGAATGGGCTCGTGAACATGCCTGCTCCTTCCACGCACGACGGCGGGGAGTCGCCGTCGTGCGTCCATTGCAACCGGCGGCGCGGGGCCGGGACAAGGGCTTAACTTGCCGAACCGAGGGCGCGTTCGACGAGCGGGCGGCGTGGAGGGCTCCCGCGTCGAATCCGCGCGGGCCCGGACCGGAGTCCAGGCAGTCCGCGGCGGACGGTGCAGCGCGGACGAGGGCAGCAGCGTTGGGCGTCACGCGACTGAACGGATCCGAGTGACGAAGACCGCGCCGAGGAGGCCGACGACGGCGGCGGCGACGTACAGCGAGACGTACCCGCCCAAGAGCTTGACGAACGTGACCGCGATGAGCGGAGCCACAACTTGCGGGAGCGAGGCGGCGATGTTGATGACGCCGAGGTCCTTGCCGCGGTCGGCGGCCTTGGGGAGCACTTGGGTGATGAGCGCGAAGTCCACGGCGAGGAACGTCCCGAAGCCGATCCCGAGGATGCACGCGCCGACGATCGCGCCAGGCCACACGGGGAAGAACCCGAGCGTGAGCGACGCGACCGCGATGACGACCGAGGACGCGATCACGAGCGGCTTGCGCTTGCCCATGCGGTCGGAGAGCTTCCCGCCGATGATGCTGGTGACGATCACGAACACCGCGAACAACCCGGTGAGGATGAGCACGCCCGTCGCCGGGTCGATCCCCTGGGTCTCTTGGAGTCTCACCGCTTCCTTGAGGAAGTACAGCAGGTAGACGATGACCATGTGGTTACCCACGTAGACCAGCAGGCGCGTGATCCAGGCCCAGGCGAAGTCCGGGTAGCGGATCGGGTTGACCCAGAACCCTGCCAGGAAGCGGCCGAGCGAGAACGGTGGGACCGCGGCGCGCGGTAGCGGGTCGTCCGCCGCGGTCGTGAGGTAAAGGACGACCCCGAGGACGAGGGCCGCGGCGCAGATCAGGTAGCCGAGGGCGAAGTTGCCGGAGACGACGGCGCCGATCACCGCGCCGAGGAGGATCCCGACAGTCAGGCCCATCGCCGCGAGCCCGCCGACGCTGCCGCGCTGTTCGACGGGCGCACGGTCCGGGATCGCGGCCGTGATCGCCGCGTAGGCACCGTTGGCGCCGAGCTGGACGAGGCACCACAGCAGGGTGGCCGTGGCGACGTTCGGGGCGCCCGCAAGCGTAACGAGAGCGACCGTCGCCACGAGCGCGCCGATGAGCACCCATGGGCGACGGCGGCCGAACCGGCTCCAGGTGCGGTCGGAGAACGCGCCGAAGAGCGGATTGGCCACGAGGGCAACGGCGGCGCCCGCTCCCTGGACGAGGGCGACGATGGCCTCCTTGCTGCTGGCATCTAACGCCTCTGCCTGCTGGAGGATGAGCACCTGGATCGGACCGAAGAACGCGGCATTGATGCCGACGTTGACCAGCACGAGGCCCGTGATCCACAGCCCTCCCACGCGTCGGACGGGCTCGGCAAGCGCTGTCTGGGCGGTGTTGCCTTGGCGTGGGGCCCCTGCTGTCATCGGTGACTCCTTGGTTCGTGATGGGCCTCGGCTCTGCGGCCGGGGAGCCTTTGCTGAAGTGGTCAGTAGCCGGCGAGGCGCGCCGCGAGCGCATACGTTCCCCAGAGCCCCGCGAGGGTGAGGGCGCCGAGGTAGAGCAGCACGAGCCTGGTGTCGCGCAGGAAGCACTTCGAGGTGGTCAGGCCAGCCCGCCTGGCCTTCGCGTAGCCGATGAACCCGATCGTGGAGAAGGCCACGAGCGCGAGCGGGCCCGCCAGCCATCCCAGGAGGGCGATGGTGGCGAAGATACACAGGCGCAGCGGATCGAACGGCGGGTCCGGCGGCGGCGCGGGCTCGGGCTCGCCGCCGTTGGGGGCGCCGATGAGCTCGGACGGTGGGGGGCCTTCGGCGATCCGCCGGGCGTCGGAATCGGCGCTCATGAAGCGCCCCGGGCGCTGCTCGCTCCGGCGCGCAGTGTAGGCAGGGGCAGGCCGGTCGCGGTGCTGATCCGCTGTCTGGCCAGGGCGGGCCAGGCCTGGACGGCGCAGAAGGGCGCGCACTGGTGCCTGCCCGCCTCGCTCTTGGTCCCGACGTGGACGCAGCACTGCCGGAGGCGCTCCTCGATCATGGTCGAGATGTCCATGAACGGCTTGACCGTGATGCGGGTGACGCGCTCGGCCAGGAGCCGGCGGAGGCGCTGCCGCTGGCCGGGGAGCGCGCCCGCCGCGAGGGTGGCGAGGGTGCCGATGCCGAGGTCGCACTGGGTGCAGATGTTCTTCCACAGGTCCGCTGTGCTCGGGTGCGAGAGCGAGGACTGCTCGCTGAGCAGGTCCAGCAGCGACGATTTCATGATCGAGCGCAGGCTGAGCGGGATGGCGCTGTCGGCGATCCGGTTGGAGATGCTGTCCGGGTCGAGCTCCAGCCAGGCCAGGAGCCGGTCGTGCCCGATCAGGGCGGTCAGGGACCGCCAGACGCCCGAGTCGTCCTTGAGCATGTAGCCCACCGAGGCGCAGTGCGGGTGCGAGCAGGGCAGCGCCGTGAGGTCGTGCCAGGAGACCACCCCGCCGGTCTGCTCCTCGAGCCGGGCAAGCACGCCGGTGTGGGTCAGCCGGTCCAGGGGATCGATGCCGTGCCCGCGCCCCGAGCCGAACACGGGCTGCAGCGCGACTCCGCCCATGAACGGGGTCTCCAGGGCGCGGAGGACGACGGCGCCGATCTCGCCGTCGTTGACGCCCAGTGCCGCGGTCATGGTCAGGGTCGTGAAGACCCCGGCCTCGGACAGGCGGGAGATCGCGGCGTCCTTGAACCGGGTCAGGTCGCCCCCGCGGTGGTGGATCGAGGTCTCCTTGGACGGGCCGTCGTATTGGAGGTAGACCTCGACCCGTTCGCGGTGCCTCTCCAGCAGGGCCACCAGCTCGTCGTCGGTGGCGATGAGCATGCCGTTGCTGTTGACCATGATCCGCACGATGGGCCGGGCGACGAGCTCGTCCAGGAGCTCGGCCAGATGGGGGTAGAGCGTCGGCTCGCCGCCGGAGAGCATGAGGACGTCGAGGCGCCCGTTCTCGCGGGCAAGCCGGGCATCGACGTTCGCGAGCACCTCGGCCAGCGGCGCCACGCCGTGCAGCTGCGGGCCGGAGGCCGTGAAGCAGGTCGGGCAGCGCAGATTGCAGTGCTCGATGACATCCTGCAGGAGGATGCACGTGTGCTGGGTCTGCATCGCGGGAAGCCCGTAGGCGTACGCCTCCGGGACCGGGCGGTAGTTCTCCTCCTCGTCGGGGACGTGCGCCTTCGTCGGTGCCTGCCACTTCTCGAGATAGCGCAGGATCTCGGGCGATTCGTCGTACAGGGTGCGGACGAGGCCGTGGTCCGGGCAGCCGCGCTCGAGCCACACCCGTCCGTCCCGCACCAGGAGGGCCCCGGAGAGGCGCCGCACCTGCGCCAGCAGCGGGTCCGTCTCGTGGCAGCGGGGGCAGAACGCCGTGACGTACCGGTGTATCCGGTCACCCCGGAGAGGCTGGCCGGGGCCGAGCGGCGCCCGGCGCGTGGTGGCGGACAAAGGGCTCATGGTTTTGACCTCCCGGATAGCATGTCAGGCCCCGTACCGGCCCAGGGTGCCGGTGCAGACCCCGGCGAGGATGACGACCCACAGGCCCAGGGCGAAGAGCAGCCCGGCCCCGAACCGGGTGGCGCGCTTCGCGGCAATAGCGACACCGGCCAGGACCAGGTATGCAAGGACCGCGACCAGGACCAACTGCCACGGCAGACTCGAGGAGACAGCGAAGATCAGCACCTGCACCAAGGCTCCGACCAGCAGACCGAGCAGGATCGAGCCTCCGACCCGACGCGCAAGGGACTTGCCCCGCGACGGGGGCGGTATCGGCTCTGGCGGATCGTCGCTCACACTGGCCCTCCTTCCCATCGGTCGACGGACGTGTCTGTGGCGTCGGTGAGCGAGGACTGGAGCTGCCGGGTCATAGCACCGATCTCCCGGACGCGAGCTGGGCGACGCAGACTCCAGCGCCGATCAGGATCCAGAGGCCGATTGCGAGGAGAAGCCCCCCGCCCAGCCGGGTCCAGCGTCTCACGCCTGTGACGACGCAGGCACCGACCACATACACAAGAGCCGCGATCCAGATGGCCGGCCCGATGAGGATTCCGCCGACCAGGAAGATCAGTCCGAGCAGCACCGCCCCGATTGCGAGGCCCAGAAGGATCGAGCCCCCGCCCTTGAAGGGTTCGCCCTCGGACCGGATCGGGGTGGTGTCGGGGGGAGCCCCGGGGGATGGTCGCTCATGCCGGTTCTCCTTCCACGCGGGCGGGCATCGCCCTGGTGAAGACCTTGCGCACACGGAAGGCAAGCAGGGGAAGCATGGCCAGCAGGAACCATTGCGGTCGGCTCATCCCGAGCCAGAGCTCTTCGTTGCCGCGCACGAATTCGACGCCGAAGCGGAAGAGCGCGTATGCGGCGACGTAGCAGACGAACAGGTCCCCCGGGCGCCTCACGCGGTCGCGGTAGCGGACCATGATCGCGAACGCGGCGGCGTGGAAGACGATCTCGTACGCAAAGGACGGGTGGAGCCCGACGCCGGCGGGGCCGCCGAGCAGCGCCGCCTGGGCCGGTGTCAGGACCATCCCCCAGCTTCCCCCGGTCGGGGTGCCGGGCAGTTCGGTGAGGAGGCAGCCGATCCTCCCGATGCCCATCGCGAGGGCGACCGCGGGCGCGAAAAGGTCGCCGGTGGACTCCCGGTAGCCCGTGAGCCGCTTTCCCAGGTGGACGCCGATCCATGCGCCCACGAGCCCCGCGAGGATGCTGCGGTCTCCGTCGACCCACCACTGCTCGATGGATTCCTGCCGGGTGAAGTCCCAGGTGAACCGGGAGCCGATGGCTCCGAACGCGAGGGCGAAACCGGCGAGGGTCCACAGCCGGGCGTCGGCGAGTCCGCGCCGCCGCTTCTCACGGGCGTAGAACACGAGGGCGGCCGCGATGCCCAGGCCCATGAAGACGCCGTGCACCAATGCATTCCCTGCGGACGGCAGCCCGATCATTGGAACAATGTAGATGCCCAGGGGCCCGCCGGAACAGGCAAGCAGCAGCGCGTTTTCCTCGTGGTGTCTCCTGTCGGCGTCTACTGGCGAGTAGTAACATTGAGGCCACTGGGGCAGCTTCACGAAGAAAGCCCGACAAGCTGCGGCTTGGCCGGCACGAACCCATCGGTCAGCGCATCCGAAGGATGAGGACATGCGCACCCGTCGCCCCCAGTTCCCGCGAAAGAACCTCCTGCCAGTCGCCGCGCTCGCCCTCGTTCTCGCCGGGTGCGCCCAGCCAACAGCCCATGGTGGCCCCACGCCGTCGTCGTCATCGTCAGGCTCCGGCAATCCGGCGTGCGATCTGATCACCCCGGGGATCGTCGCCGCCCGGATCGGCCCCGGCCTTTCACGGGTCGGCCAGCAGATGCCCGCAAAGCCGCCCGGAAGCCGGGACTACGAGTGCGCCTACTCCAGCAAGACGGGGAGCGGCCTGACAGGCTTCACCGTCGTCTTCGCTTCGCCGGCGTCCGCAGAAGACATCGCGCAGGTGAAGAAGACCCCGGACTGCGCCCAGGTAACTGGAATCGGCGACTTCGCGTGCCTGCAGTGGACCGGCTACTTCGGCGGAGGGGATCCGCACACGTCGGCGAACGCCGTCCTCATGGCGGTCCGCGGCGACGAGACACTCCAACTGCACTATGTGGCCCCCGGCCCCCTCCTCCCCGGGTCCGCTGCACCCGACGGCAACACCATGGCCCACGCCGTCGCTGCGGCAGCCGTCGACGCGGGCTGGGGCAACGGGAGCGCCCTCAGCGTCCCGCCCGCACCACCCGTAGGGGCCCCGCTCACGGGTGACAACCCCCTCTGCGCCCTCGTGAGCGCCGACGCCGTCAAGCACGCGTTCGGCGCGACGGTTCAAGGGCACAGCACCTCCGATTCCGTGGACTGCCGGTACACCTTCGGCGACCCCGGCGTGCCCGGACCGGACTCGCTGATCTTCACCGCGGAATTCCAGAAGGGCGGCGCAGCCTCCCTTCCCGACAGTGCCTTCACCCACGGCCAGAGGATCGACGGGGTCGGAGACAGGGCCGTACTCTTCACAAGCTCGGTGCCTGCCGGGCCGAAGTCCGGCCGACCGGCCGGAGACGTGCCGATCACCATCCTGTCCATCATGGTGGTCAGGGGACAGAACCTCGCCACCTTCACCGTGGAGGTCCTGATCTCCCCCACGGGGCCATCGCTGGAGCAGACCCGGGACGAGTTCATCAGCCTCGTCCGCGGGATCGACTTCTGAACCCCAGTCCACCGATCAGAGGACAACGCAGATGAGCCAACACAGCACTCTCCGCACGGGTGCCTCGCGGCGTGCGGTCACGGTCGGATTGTTCGTCGGCGCCCTTATCGTGATGGGTGTAACGGCGGGGTTCGCCGGGAGCTTCCTGAAAATATACGGAAGTCTCACATCGGGGGCCTTGCAAGCTCTCTCGTTCGGATGGATCTCCCTGGTCATCGCGCTTCCTCTGGTCTGGGGCGGCGTCTGGGCCGCGAACCGCGCGCGCTGGGCGCTGATTGCAGGGGCGGCGATCCTCGTCTGCGGAATAGCCGCCATTGCTATAGCCGGGGAGATCGGCGTCAATGCGAAGCGGGCAGACTCCCTCGTCCTGCCGCCGTGGGTGTTCAACACCCCTGAGTGCGCCGAAGTCCTCAGGAGCTTCACCCCGCCCGTGCCGTACGCGTCGGGCGCCGGGGAACAGATCACCGGCGCTGTAGCGAACTGCCAGATCGGCCTCGATCCCACCGGAACAGGCCTCCAAGCTGTGCTCGCCTCATACCGGCGCCAGATGCAGGACAAGGGCTGGCAGGTAGTGAACGAGTCGGGCTCGACGATCACTGGCACGCACGACGGCGTGACGCTTCTCGTGGACGGAAGCGGAACTCTGATCTGGTTGCGGTTGACGGCACCAGCAGCCGGCAAGGGATAAGAACATGCGCGCTTGCTGCTCCCGGAATCTTCGACAGTTCGTTGCAACCGTCGCCCCGGCGGTTCTCATTCTGACGGCCTGCGCCCAGCCGCCCGCCCAGAGCGGAGGGAGCCCGGCGCCGAGTCCTGTCTCCTCCGAAACACCGCCCGCTGCCAGCCCGACCGGCACCCGGCCCCCTGCCACCGTAGCTCCGGTCCTGCCTTCGGGCCCTGATTTCAATCGAGGGGCTTCGGACCCGAACTGCGGCTACTTCAGCATCGAAGCCGTTCAGGAGGCCTTTGGTGCGACCGTTCCGGGGTACACCTTCAGCGCAACGGACTGCAAGTACATCTTTGGCGGGTACGGCACGGCCTATCCCCTCCAGTTGTCGTTCTTTGTGGAGGTCCGAAAGAACGGCTCGCCGGAGTGGGTCGATGGGTTCAAGTCCCACAACCTTCACGGCCAAGCGGTCAGCGGCATCGGCGATCAGGCAGCGCTCTCCGTCATGCCGCTCCAACCTTCCGGTGACCCGGAGCCGTCGGCAACCTCGGCGGGGTACGCCATCTACATCAACTCCGTGAAGGGCCAGGACACTGCCTTCTTTGGAGTATCCTTCCTCCAGTCGCCATCGGGGCCCTCACTTGACCAGTACCAAGGGAAGCTGATCAAGCTGTTGAGCGGTATCGACTTCTGAGCAGAGCGGAGCGGACGCACACCGAACGGCATGCGAAGACCTTCAACGTTGCTAGAGCTGAGGACGTAGCCGTGGACGATCTTGCCTTCCGGGACGGCGACCCGGGGACTCGTTGGCTCCAGCAGCATTACCTGCCCGGGCGAAGGCCCAGGCTTGTTCCGCCAATGCGAGCAGTGCTGTCCTTCGAAGGCTCGCGGCCCCCCGCTTATGGTCGGGGCGGTGACACCTTGGAGTGGCCGTAGCTGGAGCGGCCGCGCGGAGCCTGGGCGATGGCCGCCCCTTCCGGCGGGGTGTCGGCGCCGAACTGCTTCAGGTAGCGGTACAGGGTGGCCCGGGACCAGCCGACCGCCTCGGCGGCTGCGACGGCGGTCATCCCGTCCTCGGTGATCAGCTTCCGGGCGACCCGTACCTTGGTCTCGACCGTCTCCTGCTTGGGCGGCTGCTTGCCGAACTTCACCCCGCGTTCCTTGGCGGCCATCACCCCGGCCCGGACGCGCTCGTTGATGAGCTCGCGCTCGTACTCGGCCAGGGATGCGAAGAGTGCCAGCTGGAGTCGGCCGTGCGGGGTGGAGGGGTCGACGCCGTCCATGATCGAGTACAGGCTGATCTTCTTCGCGAGGATCTGGTTGACGGTGTTGACGACGTCGACCAGGGACCTGCCGAGCCGGTCGATCCGCCATACGTAGATGATGTCGCCTTCGCGGGCGTACTTGAGCAGCTCAGCCATGGCCGGCCGTTCCCTGGCTTCCTTGGCCCCGGACATCTGGTCGACGAAGATCTTGTCCTCCGCAACCCCAGCCTGGATGAGCGCCTGGATCTGCATCGAGGCCTTCTGGTCCGAGGTCGAGATTCTGGCGTACCCGAGATTCATGTCTCCACTCCCCATCGTCGTGCTGTCTCGTCTCGTGAGTCCTTAAAGCGATTCGAGACATCACGGTGAGACAGGCTCTGCGAGACACAGTAGGGGCCGGTGCCGACAGTTTTGCCCGGAATTCCGGGCTTCTCCCAGAAGTAGAGTTCGTGAGACGGCGAGCGACGTCCGGAGAGCATGCTGTCAGCGTCCCGCTTGCCGACCGGCCCTCAGGACGTGGCGCGTGCTTCGGCGAGCCTGCGTGCCCGGACGAGGATCGTGGCGGCCGGGACGACCTTGCCGCTGAGGTAGGTGGACAGGCGGGACTGCGAGGTGCCGAGCCGGGATGCGAACTGGGCGCGGGTGAGCCCGCTCGCGTCGAGGGCCCGCTGCAGATCCCGGACAACCGCACGGCGCTCCTCGGCCTCCTGCCCCGCCATGGCGTCCCGCAGGACGTCCGAGAAGAGGTTGGCCATGGCGGGGTTCTCGACCGAGTCGATGACTTCGCGCAGCTCCGAGGCAACTTTGCCGCGCGGGTCCCGGCGCAGGGCCTGGGCGATGCGGCGCCAGTCGCGGAAGTCGCCCCGCTCGACTGCCGTGAGCAGCCCTTCGAACCCCCACGTTTCGACGGGGTCCAAGGGGTCGATGTCGAGGTTACGGAACGTCAGGGTCATCGTCGGGTCCTTCCACGATGGCCGCCGCGATGGCGCGGCAGACTGCGACGGTCGCCTCCCAGTCGTGCCACCGGGCGGCGAGCCCCTTGTAGGCGTTCAGCTGCCGGGTCGTGCGGGAGTCCTTCGGGGACGGGTTGGCCAGCTGTCGCACGACCTGGGTGGTGACCGCGGTGCCGTCGGCGTTCTGGTCGGCGTAGTAGTCGTCCATCCGGGCCAGGATCCGGGCGGCCTCGTCGATTCCCATCCCGTCGGCCAGTGCCGCCACGTCCAGGTAGTCCCTGGTCTGGTTGCGCCTGGTGATCAGGAAGGCCTTGATCCTGAGCGTCTCGGCGTTGGTCGGGACGCGCACGACGGCGCCCGAGGCGAGCTGCACATCGGCGACCTCGAGCGGCCGTCGGCGGATCAGCTGCCTCAGCCCGGTCTCGATCCCGCCCAGCTCCCCGAGGATGATCTTCCCCGGGGTGACCCGATTGGTCGCCCACCCGTAGTCGGATTCGACCGCGTCCAGGACCACCTCGAAGCTTTCCTGGAGTCCGGCGAGCACGTGGTCGTGGTCATAGGACGCGCGGTGCCCCGCATACAGAGCCGCCGCGCTCCCCCCGACGAGTATCGCGTCGGGCACCAGCTGCTGCAGCTTGGCGGCGGATTCGAGGACCTCGGCAAGGTCCGGATGGAGGTCTGCGCGAGCCCGGAGGGAGACATGGGGCTCCGCGTGCTGGGCAGCCGAGAACTGCCCGCGGTTGCCGGGATTGCCACCGCGGGGGTGCTGTGATGCGTCGAAGCCAGCCATACCGACTATTTTATCATTTCTGATAAACCACGGGCATGGGCAGTAGCGGCGCCATAGCGAACGTGTGCACCGAGATGATGGCAGTCCTACTCTGGAAGCTGACGCCCTCGCCCGATGGCGGCGAGATCGGCTCGGTGAAGCCCGACAGGCAAACTGGGGCGAAGGGGGAACCATGGAGGCTGGACGAGAGATGCCGCTTTCAGGCGACCTCGAATGGTTCTGGGACGGCTACCGGTGGGTCCCGGCGTTCAGCCCGGACCGGCGGTGGCGGTTCGACGGGCACGCCTGGCGGAGTACGAACACATGGCGGCGACCGTCCACGTGGGTCCTCGTCGGCTGCCCTGTGTGGGCTCTGGCGCTCCTGGTGTGGGGCCCGATCGCCGTGGTCACGCTCCGTGATCCGAACGGCGACGTCACGCGCGATGCCGGCGGGATCCTTGTTGCGATCCTCATCGGTCTTGCCATCGCGACGGCGGCCGTCGGGTTCCTGTTCGGCGCAACCACTCAACTCCGATGGGTCTGGTTCGCCGCCATCCTGGGCACCTGGGCACAGCTTGCCGGCTACGTCGTCTCGATGCTGATGCAGCCTCAGCCCGGGGGCGTCGAGGATGACGCGGCCGGAGCCGGGGTCGTCATCTTCTCCATGCCTGTGCTGCTCGCCGTGACCGGGCTCCTCTGGGCCGGGGCAGGCGCAGGATGGCTGGTTCGCGTGGCACGGCGGCGGATGCGTGCCCGTGCGGCGGTTCGCTCCGCTGAACGATGATTCTCCGCGTGGCTCCCCGCCCCGCGATGTTCAGTCCAGGGGTGGCAGGCCTTCGACGATCCCCACGGTCTCGACGCTCACCGTCACGATCTTCTCGAGCAGGTCGATGATGTACCGAGGCTGGTGGTGTTCTCTCGACCAGTCGTTCGGGTCGTTCACGATGCCGGAGGCCTTGTCGGTCTTCACCTGGTACCGCTCCAGGATCCAGTCCACCGCGGAGCGGGAGCCGAGCATGTACCGGTGCGCCTCGGACGGGATGCCCTCAACAGTGATGTGCCCGTTGTAGACGACCGTGCTCTTGTCCCAGGCGCCCGCCTTGCCGCCGTAGCGCATCTTCGTCACGGCGTACTTCGCATACGCATCGGCATCGAGCCCCAGGCCGGTCTCGCGCTCCGTGAGCGGGTAGCGCTCGACATCCTCGTACCCGATGTGCAGCTCAGAGAGCCTCCGGCCCCCGTCGGCGAACACCCGGAATCGGTCGACGCCGGGCACCTTGGGGATTCGCGGCAGCATCTTCCTCAGATCGGCCGCGAACCGCTCACGGTACTCCGGAGAGTGCAGGAGCCCGTAGACGTAGAAGAAGATGTCGTCCTTGGTGACCTCTGGACCGTATGTATCGCGGTAGTCCTTCAGAGCCCAGTCGGTGATGTTGTCGATCCGCTCCGGTGTTTCGAACGAGGACCCGAGCTCACCAAACAAGTCGTCGTCACCCTGTGCCCGGGTCGAATGGGTGTACCGCGGGAAGAACTGGCCGGAATCGAGAGTGTGTAGGTCAGGTATCTCGTCGACCATGAGTGCCTCGAACGTCGGGTAGTGGGTTGCGGACGATGTGATGTAGACACCTAGGTTCTGGGTCGCGAGATCGGGAAAAATGTCTGGCAGCTTGCCAACTGCATCGTTTAGCCGTGGGTCGAAATAGGCACGCTGCTTGTTGAACGGCCGATAGAGCCCCACCCTCATGCCAGACCGGTCAAACGAGTACCGGACACCTTTAGCAACCCGGGCCCTATCTGCTCGGTTCCAGCTGAACCTGGAGGGGTCCGTGTTGATGAATGAATCGACGTTCCCCATGCCGGGGTAACGATCCACCTCGGCGTTGTAGAAGTTCACCATCCGCTCGACGTTGCCTCGGAGCTCAGCCTGGGAGGTGTTGTAGACCCAGGCGTCGCGGTTGGTCTTGAGGCCGCCTGAGTTGAGGGCGAAGATGCTGGGCTCGCGGTCCTTCGATCCGATAGGAGTGAAGGATCCGAAAATGGAGTTTCGCGGGTTGATCCAGTCGCCGTCCCCGTTCGGGGTGATGTTCTGCCAGTTGAGGCTTGCGAGGGCGGCCTCGTCGACGATCGAGAGCTTGGTCTTGCGGTCGAGGTAGTCGCCGATGTCGCGATACCTCAGCTGGCAGCCAGCTACCGGGCCGGGTCGCTTGACGAGGATGAGGATTGCCACAGTGGTACGCGTTCCAGCTCCGAAGACATTGTCCTTCTCACGACGGCGAGCCTCGCCAGAGCCATTTGCGTTCCCGCGGAGGTTGTAGACGTAGATCTCATGGAACTCGGTGCAAAGGGTCTTGCGCAGGCCATCGGCGGTGTTCCCGTCGATATAGCCGCCGTTGGAGACGTAGGCGACGACGCCCCCGTCGTTGGACTTCAGAACTCGGTTGGAGGCCCATCTAATGGCACGGATGTAGCTGTCGTAGAGCGAGTTCTTCAGGGTGGCGGTGGACAGCGCTGCGTAGGTGTCGCGGATGGACGCGTCGAGGGTGGGGTACTTGAGGTTGGCGTTGTTGTCGTTGCCGCTGCTCTGCCCGACGCTGTAGGGCGGGTTGCCGAGGATGACCCGGATGTCGAGCTTGTTCTGGGCGATGACGCGCTCGTTGTTGGCGGTGAAGACATGCTCGTCGAGGACGTCGCCGTGTTCGGAGGACTGGAAGGTGTCGGTGAGGACGATCCCCTCGAACGGGACGTACTCCCCGCGGCCCTCGTCGTGGAGGCCGTGGAACGTGGCCTCGATGTTGATCGCGGCGATGTAGTAAGCAAGCAGGAGGATCTCGTTGGCGTGCAGCTCCCGCGTGTACTTCCGCAGCAGGTCCTCGGGCCGGATGCGGCCGGACTGGAGGAGGCGCGCGATGAAGGTGCCGGTGCCGGTGAACGGGTCGAGGATGTGCACGCCCTCGCCGGAGAGCGAGGTGCCGAAGTGCTCGACCAGGACATCGTCGACGGCGCGGATGATGAAGTCCACGACCTCGGTGGGTGTGTAGACGATACCCAGGGACTCGGCGGCGCGCGGGAAGGCGAGCTTGAAGAAGCGCTCGTAGAGCTCGGTGATGATCTTCTGCTTGCCCTCGGCATTCTCGATCCCCTCGGCACGGACCCGCACGGAGCGGTAGAAGTCATCCAAGGAGGATGTCTCGGAGCCGAGGTTGTAGCCCTCTAGCACCTCGAGCATGGAGTCCATGACCTTCGACACGGGGTTGTGGGCGGCGAAGGAATAGCCCTCGAAGAGCGCCTCGAACACAGGCTTGGTGATCAGGTGCTGAGAGAGCATGTCGATCGCGTCCGACTGGGTGATCGAGTCGTTGAGGTTCCCGCGCAGCCCGTCCAGAAACACGGCGAATTCCTCTCGGGCCCGCGGGTCGGGGCCTTCGAGGATGGTGCGGATGCGGGTCGTGTGCCGGTCCGCGATGTCCTTGACATCAGCGGCCCACTGCTCCCAGTAGCGCCGGTCCCCGACCTTGCGGACCATGCGGGCGAAGATGGCGTTGCGCCACTCGTCGGCGTTCGCGAGGTGGAACATGACCGGCTGCTCGGTGGCCGGCCGGCGGGAGTCGCCGCGGGATGAGCCGTCTGTGTCGTCTCCGGGGCCGCCGCCGATTCCGATGACGTCGATGGTCCTGTTGGCCTTGGGGTCGAGGTCGATCTTGTTGACCATGGCCTCGAACCGGTCGTCGTGGGCGCGTAGGGCCTGCAGGACGTCCCAGACGACCTTGTAGCGTTTGTTGTCGTCCAGGGCTGACTCTGGGTCCTCGGTGGAGGGCACGGCGATGGGCAGGATGATGTAGCCGTACTCCTTGCCCTCGGCCTTGCGCATCACGCGTCCGACGGACTGGACGACGTCGACCTGGGAGTTGCGCGGGTTCAGGAACAGGACTGCGTCTAGGGTGGGGACGTCGACGCCCTCGGAGAGGCAGCGGGCGTTGGAGAGGATCCTGACGGTGCTGCCTTCGCCTGCGCTCCCGTCGGTGTCGGCTTTGAGCCAGTCGAGCTTGGCCTGGCGCTCGAGGACGTTGAAGGTCCCGTCGACGTGGGCGGCCTCCATCCTCAGCGCGTCGTCCTCGTTGACGGCGAGCTGGGTCCCGATGAGCTCGATCTCCTCGGCGAGCTTCTTGGACTCCCTGATGTTCCTTGCGAACGCGACCGCGCGCCGCATCGGGGCGTGGTCGGTGATGTCCAGCTGCTGGCCGTTGACCCCGCGCTTGGCCAGGCCGTTCCAGCAGCCTACGATCCGTGCAGCGTCGTCGAGGCTGAGGTCGTGGGACTCGTCGGCGAGCAGGTCCTGGAAGGAGCGGGAGACCGCCTCCTCGTCGACGGCCAGCACGAGCACCTTGTAGTCGGACAGGTGCCCCATCTCGACGGCCTTGCCGAAGCCGAGGTGGTGGAACTCGGGCCCATACGCCTCGGGGTCGTCCATCGAGTAGACCCGGAAGTCGTTCTCGGCGGCCTTGGCCTTGGACTCCTGGATGTAGATCCGCGGTGTCGCCGTCATGTACAGCCGTTTGGCGGCCTTGAGGTAGCCGTTGTCGTGCACGCGGGTGAAGGCCGAGTCGTCGGTACCGGGCTCGGTGATGCCCGTTGTGCGGTGCGCCTCATCGCACAGGACCAGGTCGAACTCTGGCAGGCCGCCCTTCTGCGCCTGGGCGACGACATCGATCGACTGGTAGGTGGAGAACACCACGGTGACGTGGTCCTGGCCGGTTGAGATGCGGGCCCGGGCGAGCAGCTTCTGCGGGTCGGTCGAGGCCGGGAAGCCCAAGTCGTGGACGGAGAGGTCCTCGTCGCTCCGGCCGACCTTCGAGTCCGAGCACACCGCCAACGACCGCAGCGGCACCTGCGCCTGCGCCGTCCACTCGTTCAGGGTCTGCTGCAGCAGGGCGATCGAGGGCACCAGGAAGAGCGCGGTCCCGCCAATGGGCACCATCTCTTCGAGGATCTTCAGCGACGTGTAGGTCTTCCCGGTCCCGCAGGCCATGATCAGCTTTCCGCGGTCGGTGGACTCGAAGCCGCGCACGACGTTCGCGATGGCTTCGCGCTGATACTTCCGCGGCTCCTTGGCCGGGGACTTGCGCATCTCCTCGGGCTTGTCGACGTCGAACACCGACCAGTCAATGGTGGAGTCCGCGAGGTCCTGGAGGCGGATCCTCTGGATGTCCTTCGACTGCCCTTCTAAGGCTTGTTCGGCGTGCTTGGACCATTTGTCGGTGGTGGAGACGACGATGCCGTGGGAGAAATCGACCTTCCCGGCGGCGGTGAAGAAGGAGTCGATGTGCTTCTTCTCCAGCGATCTCTGGGGGTCGTAGAACTTGGCCTGGATGGCGGTGAGCTCGCCCGTGTATCGGTCCTGAGCGACCAAGTCGATCCCGGTGTCCACCTGGCCGTCGCGGCCCGGCCATTCGCTCCAGAGCCAGATGTCGGAGAACTGGTCCGCGTACTTCGGCTCGAGCTCGAGGTAACGCTTGACGAGCCGCTCGAACTTGGTGCCCTTGTCCCGCTCGCTGGAGGCAGAGTAGTACAGGCGGTCGAGAACGTCGGCGAAGGTGGTGGACCCCATGGGCTATATCCTGCCCCACGCGAGCTGCCGGTCGCGTCATGCTGCTGCAAGCGCCGCACACATGGGCTGCATGAGCACTTACGTCGACACCGAGCCCGCGTCGGTGGCGTTCAAGCGCCTCGAGCACAGCTACCGGACCCACCTGCCAGCGAACAGCTTCGCTGCGATCCGTGTGGACGGGAAGGGCTTCTCGGCGTACACGCGCCGGCTCGAGCGCCCGTTCGATGCGAAGTTCTCCGCCGACATGCAGGCCACTGCCCTTTACATGGCCGAGCAAATCCAGGGCGCGGTCGCCGTCTACACCCAGTCGGACGAGATCAGCGTGGTGCTCTCCGACCTGGCCTCCCCCGAGACCCAGCACTGGTTCGGCGGGCAGGTGCAGAAGGTCGTCTCCGTGACGGCGGCGCTGGCGACCGCCAAGTTCAACTCCCTGCGACCCGAGTCCGAGAAGCTGGCAGTGTTCGACGGCCGCACGCACCACCTGCCCGGCGAGGACGGTGTCGCCGACTACCTGCGGTGGCGGCAGGAGGACGCGATGAAGAACAGCGTGGGCATGCTCGCCTCCCACCATTTCTCACACCGCCAGCTCCAGGGCGTTTCCGTCCGGGACCGCAAGGCCATGCTGGGCGGGCGCGGGATCGAATGGGGAGAGCTCCCCCAGCACCTCCGCCAGGGCACCCTGGTCCGCCGCGAACTGCGCCAGCGGACCGTGAGCTACACGCACAAGGGCACGGGCGTGGAGCACGCGATCGACGTCGAGCGCCGCGAATGGACGGCCGCCCCGGCTCCCCAGTTCGGGGACTACGCCTCGCTCGAGCTGATCTGACCGTCTTCTGCTTCTACTTGCCTGATCGCCAGTAGAGGCCCTTGCCGAGCTTGGTGGTGGCACGTCCGCGGGAATTGACCGTGGTCCGGCCGACGCGTGCCGAGACGGATGCACCGGACCTGGACAGGTTGAGCCAGAGGCCCTTGCTGAGCCGGACGCGCTTGCGGAAGATCAGTCCCAATTCCTGTCCCTCCCCGAGAGCTGGGCGATGATGCCGGCCATCAGTGCCACGAAGATCAGCGCCGCTGTGGCGAAGCACGCCACGACGATCCCAAGCGGCATCATGAACCAGACCACGTACATGAGCAGGCCCCAGAGGGGCACGGCGACGCCGGCGGCGAGCAGCGGCCTCATCGGGCCCACTCCCAAGTGTGGTGTGGTTCGAGGTCAGTCTTGTCCATGGTGGTGCCCCCATTCTGTTGTGCCGAGAGAATTGTGCGTCCTCGATGCGGACTTCCTCACGTGCCGCGCCGGACAGTCTGGGCGAGTCCGCTGAGCACGTCGGCCGCGTTCGCGTTCGCGGCCGTGAGGTTGGCGTCGGAGACGGCGGCGAAGATCTCCTCGCGCTTGATGGAGACGTCTCTCGGTGCGTCGATGCCGATGCGGATGCCGGCCTCGCCTTTGTCCTCGAGGACGGTGATGACGATGCTGTCGCCGACCATGATCTTCTGGCCGGGCTTGCGGGTGAGCACGAGCATGGTTCCTCCCCGTCAACCGCAATCGTGCGCGTGACCGAGCCCGACGATGATGGACGAAGCTCGCGCGTGGCTGCCGGATTGCGAGCCGAGAAGCTCACGCTGCTGAATCAGGTTAAGCAGCTCAGGGCATCGTGGCAGAGATGCGCGACCGCATAAGTGATCTGGAAAGGCAGCGGCAGCGGTGGCTCGGGTCGCAACTGGAGCAACGAGAGGCGGTCGATCCAGAGACCCACCTTGAGCTCAGACTCGCCAACGACAGGCTCCAATCGGCGAACGTCGAGCTGAACCGGGAGGTCCAGGAGCTCCGACGGATGCTGGAGACGACGGCCGAAGAGCTTGCTGCGTCCAGGCAGGCTCACCGTGAGGACATCGCCGCTCTCCGCGGCTCGGAGGTGGTCCCCTTGCGCCCCCCGGTCCAAGAGTCCGGATAGGCGCGCCTTTTCGTTGACGATGTTGCATCGGCAGCCCGGGTGTTGCAGTCCTGGCGTGAATGGAGGGGCCATCGGATCAGCGAATGGCTCGGACGGCATGGTTGACGCCGAGGAACCTGCCCCTGTTGGTTGGAATCGCCGTCTCCGGCAGCGCCGTCCAGAGGGTTCAGGTCTGCGCGGAGGATGAATCCAGATGGAGGAGCCTACGCGCCTTCCTGCGCACGCTGGCACTGGGGTGACCTGTGAGGTCCGAGACGATTCCTATAAGCCGGCTGGGGATTTCGTCTGCCTCGAGGCCTGCAAGGAGGTGGAGTGCGTTGCCCTCGCCCTCGGTTGAGGCCCGGCTTGCCAAGGCCTCGAAGAAGGCATCTTCTCGTCCGTCGCTGCTTGCCGTCCGTCTTGCCAGGCCGAAGATCGCCTGATGCGCCACCTGGCGGTCGGAGTCGTGCGCGAGGGCGAGCAGGATCGGCCCTGATCCAGGACGCCTCGAGTAGTAGTCCGATGCATCGCACCGGGCGGACTGATCGCCTGAGAGGAGGGCCGCTTCGAGGGCCTCTCTACCGGCATGCTCGGGAGGGAGGAGCTCGAGCAGCAGTTCATGGAATGCACCTCCGATGCCCGACCAGAAGAAGACTGGCGGTTCGGGGCGCGCGTCCGTGATTGCACTCCAGAGGGCAGCTTGGAGCCGTTCGCGGTACTCGCTTGGGATTTTCGCGGAGTTCGCAGCGAGCACTTTGCATCCCAGCCTTTTGGGGGACGCATAGGCCTCGGAATCGCAGAGGAAGTCGATGAGCACGTCCCAAGCCCCGGATTGCGGGAAGTGGATGGCTAAGCCTGCACACAGCTTCCCCATGTCGTAGAGTGCATCGGAAATGCCATTGTGGGAGCGCTTGTAGCCGGCGAACGTGTTGGCGCACGTGTTCGTCAATGCCGCGGCCTCCCCGGGCGTGAGTGCAGTCAACGTCCCGATTGCTGGCAGGGCCCTGACATCGCCCCCGAGGAGCGCCTGCGTCAGGACCGCGCGTGCTGTCGGTGCGTGCGCCGCGAAGATGGTCCGGAGCCATAAGGGAAGGCTTTCATCCTTCGCTCTGGCAGCGAAGTCTGCCTCGTGCTCGGCCAGCACCCCCTGGTCGATTGCTCGCAGAAGCGGACCGAGGGCTGGATCCATCAACTGGGAGGCATCCGGGCCGAGGGAGAGGGCGAAGTTGATGACCTCTCGCCCATCCTCGGCTGCGAAATGATCCCGCAGTCCCCAGAGTGCTTCGAGCATCCGCTTGCGCGGCTCGACCTCGCCCATTTGCAGTGCCAGCGGGCCAGGCGCCTTGAGTCCGTCGAGCAAGAAGGAAATCAGCTTCCTCGCGTTCTCGGGCGGACAGTACCCGCCGGCCAGAGTCAGCGCGGCGAGATCGGCCCGCCATGTCGTGCGGGTTATCGCTTCGCGACTCACAGATGCCATGGCACCTGCGAGATCAGCCAGCGGGCCATCATCACGGACTCTGGCGATAGCGAGGCGGAGTTGGCTCTCGCCTCCAGCTTGCCGAAGTACGCCCAAGCTGTCCTTCACCGACAGGCCGGGGCGGTCTGAGCAGAGATCGACCATTGCCAAGAGCCCAATTGCTGAGCGCCAGCTGGCATGATCACCTGCCAGCCGGGCGGTGAGCGATGCCGAAAAGAGCTCGTTGTGTGCTGTATTGCCGTCGCCGAAACGGACCGAGCTGTCTCGGCCCCACGCTTCGAACGTGCGCTCCGCGGCGTCTCTGAGCCCGCTCGCCATGGCCTGGTTCCGCCACCAGCCGGTTGCGGTGTCCATGGCTGGGAGCACTGTGGAGAGATCGGTATCGAAGCGGTCGGTCAGTTCAAAGATCGACCAGATGAGCGCGGACCTCACTGCCGTTACCGTCACATCGGTTGCGACGCTTGCGATGACAGAGTTCGTTCTCTGCAGCAGTGAGAGCGCTGAGGCGGCATCGCCGGTCTCAGCGAGTATCCGAGCCCGGTGAATGTTGAGCCAGGCCTGGTCGACGGACATCTCCTCGTCGTCGCTCGCCGCTTCGAGGGCTTGCAGCGCAGCTTCGTACCGGAGGTCGTCGAATTCGGCCGACGAGAGACAGACTGCTCTGGCAACCCGCAGCGAACGCGGGCTTTCCTCGAGATCGAGGTCTCTGAGGCCGTTGTGGGTGCCCTTGGTCACCCACTCGTGGATTGCCGAAGCGAAGCGCCAGCCGGGGTGCTCGGAGGATTCTGCCTCGAGGACAGTCGGGACCTGCTCGAATCGGGCTGAGAACTCCTCCCATCGATGGGGTACTGCCTCGATGCACATCGCGACTGCCTCCGCCCAGACAATGGGGCTGGCCGGCCCCTTGTTCGGATGCGGCGCGATCAGCCGCGGGGCCATGAGGGCGTGCCGGGCCCAGGCGCTTTCAGGAAGCTCTTCGACCGAGAACGACCATCGGCTCCCCTCGAACTGGATGGATTCCCGTGCTTTGCCGGCGAGGGAGATCCACTCGTCAGCATGGGACGGGTCCAGACGCTGGTCGGCCGGCACGAAGACCTTGATTCCTTTTCCGGTATCGACAATCGTCTTGTCGGTGAGCGAGGCCCAAACCCGCGTGGTGACGCGGTCGGCACTCTGTAGGACAAGGATGTGCGGCACGTGGTGGTTGGACCAGTACTCGGCGTGGTCCTTGTCCGATTCGCTGTACCACCAGCCCGGCCGTCCCGCCACAGTGTCTGGCCGGTCGAACCAGCCGTCCCCGGTCTTGACCTGTACACCGAGGAGCAGTCTGAGATCGAATTGTTGTTCGTCGCGAAGCTGTACGTACAGATCGGTGCCTAGGTCCTGCTTCCCCGTGGAAACCGGCCCCCAGCCAAGTTCTTGGAAGAACACCGATACGGCGGCCTCGCCGAGTTCCCCGAGCTGGATCGTGTCGGGCTGACGCATGCTCACGGGCAGACCTCCTGATTTCAGATGTACTTCGAGTGGGCGACGAGACACATTTTCCTCCCACGCGAGTCTGGGCTGCCGGCACCTATAGGCAAATCCAAATCGCGCGAACTCAGCTGGATACGCTGAAGCCCACACTGATTACACACCTCGGCATGGTTGGGCGTGCAGAAGATCGGCGACACGCCCATCAATGCCGGCGCATGAGTGAGGAGACAGGAGGAATCTGATGGTGTTCCGCGCCGCCGTCATGGGCGACTTCCACGGGCACATCCACCATTTCCGCGCTGTAACGCGAACCCTGAGGCACGCTGGAATCGACCTCCTGCTCGGGGTCGGGGACGTGGGCTTCGACTTCCCTGGCGCCCATCGGGGGAAGGTGGAGAAGAAGATGCGCCTCCTGCTCGAGCAGAACGGCATCGACTTCATATGGGCGGCAGGGAACCACGACAACCACGACACCCTCGAAAGGCTCGTTCTGAATCCAGATGGAACCCGCAGAATCTCCGATCGCAACTCGAATCTGCCGAACGGCTCCGTCCTTGAGATCAACGGAGTGCGTATCGGAGCTCTGGGCGGTGCCTTCAGCGTGGACAAGGCGTGGAGGACCGCCGGGCGGGACTGGTGGCCTCAGGAGGAACCCACGCGCGAAGAGGCGGAGCGCCTTGTTGCCGAGTGCGCAAAGGGGCCCCGGCTAGACATCCTGCTTACCCACGATGTGCCAATGGGAGTCGAGGGGCTAAAGGGTATGGACGGGCTGTCGAAGAAGACCATCGAGCGGGCCAACCAGACCCGTCTGCTCCTGCAGGAGGCCGTCGAGAAAGTCCGCCCGAAGGCCCTGTTCGCCGGGCACTGGCACCAGAGGCTGCGCTCTGGGATCACCTGGGATGACGGTACCGCCACCATGGTCGAGGTTCTTGCGGCCGAGCAGTCATGGGCCGGCAACCTTGTGCAGGTCCTCGTCGATCCGGAGGGTGAGGTGGAGGTCAGCCCGTTGGAGATACAGGTTACTTTCCCTGCATGATGCAACCTGCTGGGGGCAGAAACTGAAACGGCCTCTCAGACGTCATGCTTGACGTGTCAGGAGGCATGAGACCAGCCTGATCGCTCCCGGCGTCTGCCATCGCGCCCCTGGCGCCCAACGATCCTCCGTGAGGACGCCGGCCGGGGGCCGGGACATGGTCCGAGAGCGCTAGAGCAGCGGCGTCGGTGTGGTCGCGCGGAGGAGGCCAAAGAGGTCCTTGGGATCTTCGGGGGCGGCCACAAGGTCGATCTCCTCGAAGAACTCGGTTCCGTCAACGGCATCGCGCAAGTAGCGCAGGGCTGAGAAATCCTCGACGGCGAACCCTACTGAATCGAAGATCGTTATCTGCTCCTCTGAAATGCGCCCGCGACGACGTCCGGTCAGGACTTCCCAGAACTCCGTCACCGGGAACACCGGGGGCATCTGCTGTATCTCGCCTTCGATTCGGGTCTGCGGAGTGAATTCGACGAAGACGTCCCCGAGTGTCAGGATGGCGGCGTCGAGCTCGGTCTTGCCCGGGCAGTCTCCGCCAATTGCGTTGATGTGCATTCCGGGACGAATGAGGTCGGCTGTGAGAATGGTTGCGTATGCCTTGTCGGCCGTGCAGGTCGTGACGATGTCCGTGTCGGCGACGCACTCGGCCGCCGACGTTGTTGGGATCACGTCGAAGCCGAGGGGGGCAAGGTTGCGGATGAGCTTCTCTGTCGCTGCAGCGTCGGTGTCCCACGCCTGGAGGGAGTTGATCCCCAGGGATGCGCGGAACGCGAGGGCTTGGAACTCGGCCTGGCTTCCACATCCGATCATCGCCATCGTACGGGACTCTGGGCGGGCCAGCTGCTTCGCGACCATGGCGGAAGTCGCCGCCGTTCGCAGTGCCGTGAGCACAGTCATCTCGGCGAGGAATCTCGGATAGCCGTTGTGGACGTCGGCGAGGACGCCGAACGCCGTCACGGTCTGGTAGCCCCGGAACGGATTGGACGGGTCGCCGTTGACGTACTTGAAGGCGTAGGTTTCGTGCTTGTGGGCATGAGCTCGATGACGCCGAGCCCGGTATGGCTTGCAACCCGAGCGGTCTTCTCGAACGACTCCCATCGGCGGAAGTCTTCCTCGAGATATTCGATCATGCCGGACATGATGTCCTCCGCTTTTCTGGCTGGCAGCCCAGCGGACCATGTTTCCGACATCGACAAAACGTGCCATTTTGATTACTCCTTCTTTGGATTAGCCTGGTTCCATCAACCCTACGAACGGCCTATACGCGGCTTCAATTCGCAAAACGCATGGCTTTTGCCAGGCGCCCTGCCACATTGGCGACGCGAATTGCGCATTATGCGCGCTCTCAGCGGAGCACAGAGCTGAGGAGAAAGCTTGACTCAGTGTTCGCGATCCCGTCGATTCTCCGGATCCGCCCTAGCACCGCGTCGAAGGCGCTCAGGCTCTCAGTGTGGACGTCGGCAACGAGA
This sequence comes from Sinomonas sp. G460-2, assembly GCF_047759905.1. Classification (NCBI taxonomy): domain Bacteria; kingdom Bacillati; phylum Actinomycetota; class Actinomycetes; order Micrococcales; family Micrococcaceae; genus Sinomonas; species Sinomonas sp. G460-2. Next base: position 23,324 of record NZ_JBKZWT010000020.1, read on the forward strand.
TCCCAGCGGCCGTTCGTGGTGTGCATCGAAAGGACCTCCGGAAAGCCCCGAAGTCGTGCGATGACTTGATCCGCCGTTTTTCCTTCGACCTCGATGAGCGTAATCGCATGGATTGCGAGCGGATCTGCTTCATCGCGGACGCGTGCGGTGAATCCGATGATGACGCCAGAGGAGACAAGTCTGTCAATGCCGCGTCAAGTGGAAGATCCCCATTCCAGCAGCCCCCATTCTTGTTGGTCATGTCCAATGTGCTGAGCATAGCTGCAGGCATCGCCTTGCGGCTGGCCGCCGGGCGGTCTGGGCCTGGACGGGCGGGAACCTGATCCTCAGGCGACTTCGTCGAGCTCCGCCTCGTACTCGTCCGACTGTGCGGCGAAGCAGCCCTCGCAGAGGCCCCCGCACTGGAGGTCCGGGATGGGTGCACAGCACACGCTGCAGAGCTCGCGAGCGCAGCGTCCTCTTCCGCGCGGACCGCGGTGTCGGCTTGCTCGGACAGGACGATCGCGCAGGCCCACAGCTTGGCGGCCTCCGCCTGGTAGCCTTCCTTGCGGGACCCAGGCAGGGTCTTGAACGCCCGAACGGCTCGCCCACCCCCGTCTTGGAGGAGCTTCTGGGCTACGTAGAGCTTGTCGCGCTGGGCGGCGTACCGGTCGTCGGCGATCGCCTCACGGAGCCGGGCGCCGAAGGCGAGGGACCAGTCGCAGCAGGGGCGGGTGGGGTCGGGGATGAGCTCGCTGAGCGGGGCCAAGGTTTCCATGCCCGACCATGTGTGCGGCGCCTCGGTTCAGGCCCACCACGTGGCCAGTACAGGGCGCAGTTGCAGCCAGACGTCGGGCGTGGTGAACAGGCTTGCGGCCTCGGCAAAGTCGCGGACCGGACTGGGCACCAGCGGGACGATTCGGGACATCGCCTCGTCCGCGCTGGAGTACAGGGGGTCGTTTGAGCCGTCCAAGTCCTCGCCAAGCCGGCGCCGCCGAACTGGCCCGGCGATGATGAGCCATCCGGACGGGCAGGACCCGGGCCGCCGACCTCACCTCATATTGTCTAGAAATACGAAAATGCCCAAGGTCCCCTTCTTGGGGTTCTCGGAGGGCTTTCTTCGTTTTGGCACCTACTCATATGCTGGCCATGGTCCGCGCCGTGCGTGCCACCTGGCTATGTGGGCAGGGTTGCCCCGTTGGAGGGATAAGCCATGACAGACGTCCAGCAGAGTTTTGACCGCGTCTATCCGGTCCCCCCTAACACGCTCTACGCAGCTGTGAAGGCCGCCTTGACCCAAGGGCCCTACAAGGAGGCACAGTTCGACGAGTTCACCCGCTCTGTGACCTTCCGGTCGAAGGGCGGCGCCATCGGGTATCTTCTTCGCTGGCAGGGGCAGGTGCTCGAGGACGGTGGAGGTTCACGACTGCACTTGACTGGCGGGGCGTATGCGTCGGACGCATACCCAGCTTTCGCGGTGAGACGCTCCAACGAGCTGTTCACAGATGTCTCTAAGCGTTGCGCTGCAATGGTCTAGGCACAGAAAGAGCCCCCTTCCGGCTCTCGGGCCGGGAGGGGCTCCTCGTGTTTAGTTGGAAGTGGGGGACCTTCGATGACCAATTCAATCGTACAGGGCGCCAGGTGCTGAACCAGCGGACTTCGTACTTGTGAAATGTTTGTCCCCCGATGAAGCTGAGGGTTGTCTCACACCCAAAAGGTCCCACTTCGGTACGAAAATTCGCGCGCCAACTGCTTCCCGATTGCGGGCGTCCGTAAGCCGGCCCTCCACCGGACGACTCCGCCGGCTCGAGGCACCGTCAGGTGCCCACCATACTGGGACCTGCGGAGTCGCAGATACCCCGCAAAAATGCCCGGTGAAGGTGCGCTAAACGCTACACGCGAACTTACCTTCTCAGGGTTTCGCGGCCCTTGGGCAGTCGTCGAGTCGGGGCGCGCTCGGGCGTAGAAAAGGACCATCATCGATGACAGAGCCGAGACCGTGTCGGGAGGTGGAACCCGCGGAATCACGGGGTTCGCAAGTGTGTCCTACGGACCAAGATGCGTGGCAATCTACATCGTCGTCGACGATGGAACGCAGACACCTTCTCTTTCCCGCACTTCTGGCAGCCTTGGCCGCTGGAGGTGCGGGCCCACACCCTCATCTGGTAGTCCCCGTGGTCGGGACAGATCCACCACGCCCGGTAGTCGCTACCGCGGCTGACGGTCTCTGGGGTCTTGTCGTCGTTGAGCGTCGGGTGCCACTCTGCGGCCAGCTCGGGGCGCTCGTGTGCGAGGACAACGGGGCTGCTCCGGTTCTCCCGGGCGCACTTCGCGCAGCCGCTGCCCTGAACAGCCCGCGCCCGAACCTAAGCCTGGAAGGCGCCGTGCGTCTCGCACACCCACCACACCTTGAGCGATGAGCCGCGGGATACACCCTCCGGGGAGAGGCCGCCATTGTGCTGCGGGTGCCATTGGGCGGCGAGCTCGGGGTGGGAGCCGGAGATAGGGGTGGCTGACTTCGCCCTGCATTTGGCGCAGCCGACGGCCCCGGCCGCTCGGAGCTTGGCGCTTTGGCGGTAGGGTCCGTGCTCTGCGCAGATCCACATAGACACGGTCTCGGTGTCGGGCCTGACGTCGGCTGGGGGCAGGCCGCCGTTGAGCGTCGGTGAAAAGTGGCGGCTACCGTCGGGGCAACATCGGCCAGCGAGGAGCCTGGTTCTGGCGTCCGCTTGGTGGCCGCCATGGACTCGATGCCGCATTTCCCGCACCGGTGGCCCCGCGCGCGATGGGCTGGAGTCTGGTGGTGCGGGCCGTGCTTGGGGCAGTCCCACCAGTACTTCACACGGCTGTGCCTCGGGACGGTCGCCGGATGGGACTGCTGAAGGTTTAGTTGACTCTTCGGTCAGGCCGCTGCTGCGGCGGTCTTGGTCATGATTGCTTCGAATTCGATGGGGGTCAAACGGCCGAGTCTGCGCTGGCGTCGCCGGCGGTGGTAGGTGCGTTCGATCCAGGTGATGATCGCGAGGCGGAGCTCGTCCCGGGTGGCCCAGGTGCGGGTGTCGAGGACGTTCTTCTGCAGCAGGGCGAAGAAGGATTCCATGGCGGCGTTGTCCCCGCATGCCCCGACCCTTCCCATCGAGCCTTTGAGGCCGTGGTTGCGCAGGAGCCGGACGTACTTCTTGGACCTGAACTGGCTGCCCCGGTCGCTGTGGACGATGGTCCCGGCGGGTGTGCGCTGGTGGACGGCCATCCGCAGCGCGGCGACGGCGAGGGAGGACTCCATCCGGGAGTCCATCGAGTAACCGACGATCCGGTTGGAGCAGGCGTCCTTGACCGCGCGGAGGTAGAGCTTGCCCTCGCCGGTGCGGTGCTCGGTGATGTCGGTCAGCCACAGGGCGTCCACGGCCTCGGCGGTGAACTCGCGCCGGACGTGGTCATCGTGCACCGGCGGGCCGGGCCTGGGGCGCCGGCCCCTGCGCTTGCCGAAGGCGCTGAACACCCCGTGGGCCGAGCAGACCCGCCACACCCGCCGCTCCGAGGCCGCATACCCCTGCTCGGCGAGCTCGTCGGCGATGAACCGGTATCCGAAGGCGGGGTCGTCGGCGTGGACGTCCATGGCTGCGTTCGCCAGGTGGGCCTCGTCCCAGTCCCGGCCCGCCACGGGGCTCTGGAGCCACTTGTAGTAGGCCTGCTTGGAGAAGCCCAGCACCCGGCACGTCACCGCCACCGGCACCCTTGCGGGCGATTCCGGGGCGGCCAGCTCGCGGACGAGCGGGTACATCATTTTGGGAGCGTGCCGGCGGCCAGATATGCGGCCGCGCGGCGCAGGATCTCGTTCTCCTGCTCGAGCAGCCGCACCCGCCGGCGCAGCTCCTTCACCTCGGCCGAGGCCTGGGCCGGGCTCGCCCCGGGCCGGGCCCCGTCAGCGGTGTCGGCGGCCCTGAGCCAGTTGAACAGCGTCGCCTCGCTGATCCCGAAGTCCCTCGCGATCTGCTTGTGCGGCGCCTCGCCCTTGCGGGCCACGGCCACGACATCGTCGCGGAACTCCTTCGGATACGGCTTCGCCATGGTTCACATCCTCCCACCAGAGGAACCTCAGAACCTCTGGAGTCAGGAGTCAACCGAACCTTCAGCAGTCCCAAGGAAGAAAGGCGACTCCATTGAGGTGCCCGTCGGCAAGGCTGGCGCATACGTAATCCCTGACGCCGCGGACCAGCGCAGCATCTTCATGGCCCTCGACCCACACAGCCACGAGCTAGCCAACCTCGGCGAAATGCTCGAGATCGTCCGACCAGACCTCATCGGTTCCCTCGACGAATCATGGGGACGCGACCTCCTCTACATCTCGTTCATCGAACTGGAACCAGCGCACCGCGGACACGGGCTGGGCCGCGCCATCCTCGAAGGCATCCTCGACGGGATTGGCCGGTCTGCAGGGCTCGTCGTCCTCCTCCAAGCGGCGCCGGTGCTCGACGACGATGCCCCACAGGAGGGCAGTCT
>NZ_JBKZWT010000200.1:0-6680 GCF_047759905.1 Sinomonas sp. G460-2
GTTGACGCTGTCGAGGTTCCGGCCACGTCCGGCCTCGGCACGGAGCTCGTGGCGATGGTCGGCTCCTCCGTGGTGCGGCTCGCTGGCGTCGCCCCTGCCGTCTGGCGCGCTCTCGCGACCCCCGCATCACTCGAACTGCTCGCCTCGCGCATCGAGCGTGAGGTCGTGCTGCCGCCCGACCACCGGGTCAGGCTGCTCGAGGCGGTCACGGAGCTGGAAGGGCACTCGCTACTGAGATGGGCCGAGGCCGGCCACTGAGACCGCGTAGCCCCTCCTTAGGCTTTCGAAGGTTGTTTTTGCCGTGACACACAGGGGAGGGGCGCGCTGCGCATGGTGCACGACGACAGACGGGATCAGAGCGGTCTATCGCTCGCGGAATACGTCTCGATAGCTCGCTCGTACTGGGTGGGGATCCTGCTGCTGACGGCGCTCGCCACGGCGGCCGGCCTCGGCTGGTACATAACCCAGCCTCGGGTCTACGAGGCCGTGTCCAGCGGAATTGTGGTCTCCGGCGGGGCGGATAACCTCAGCCTCTCGCTCGCCGGCGACAATCTCGCAAAGTCCAAGGCCAAGGGCTATAAGTCGGTGGGCGAGTCGACCCTCGTGGCCGAGCGCGTGGCCAAGACGCTCAATCTCGACGAACCGGTGCAAGCCATCGCTGGTGCCGTGACGATTGCCGTTCCCCCGGATTCGGCGGAGCTCCAAATCAAGGCCCGCTCGGCGGATCCGCAGCAGGCACAGAGACTCGCCGACGCGTGGGTCGTGGCGATTGCCGCACAGGTGTACGACCTCGAAAAGCCCAACGCGAGCCCCGGATCGGAGCCAGCCTCCAAGGTGGTCCCTCTCGCCAAGGCTGTGCTCCCTTCCGCGCCGGTCTCTCCAAGGCTGGACCTTGCGCTGAGTCTCGGGGCGGCGATCGGACTCGTCCTCGGCCTCGTGTATGCGTTCCTGCGCCATCAGTTCGACCGGCGGATCCGTTCGGCCGCGGAGATCGAACGGCTGGCCCATCTGCCCGTGGTCGGCACGCTGCCGCTGGACAAGCGCCTCTCGGGCGGGAGCAGCGTCGTGGCCGACGTCTCGGCGCTCGGTGCCACGGGCGGCTCCGGACATGCGATGGGCGAAGCCCTGCGAGAACTGCGCACCAACCTTCAGTTCATCGACGTCGACAACCCGCCGCGGGTCCTCCTGATCACCAGCTCGCTGCCCTCCGAGGGCAAGTCGACGGTGATCGGCAACCTCGCGGCGACGCTCGCTGCCGCGGGGGAGGACGTCATCGTGGTCGACGGCGACCTGCGCCGCCCCACCGTCCATTCCGTCTTCGATGTGATGGGGGATGCGGGCCTCACCGATGTGCTCTCGGGGCGTGCCGCCGTCGACGACGTGCTTCAGCCGTGGGGGCCGATGCCCCAGCTCCAGGTGCTCAGCGCCGGACGGATCCCGCCGAATCCCTCGGAGCTCCTGGGCTCTCGAGCGATGCAGCAGCTGCTCAAGGAGCTCTCGCACCGCGCAGTCGTCCTCGTCGACACCCCGCCGCTGCTCCCCGTCACCGACGCCGCGGTTCTCTCGCGTGCCGCCGACGGCACGATCGTCGTGGCTCGCGCCCGCAAGACCACGAGCGACAACCTCCAGCGCGCCTTGGGGAACCTCGGGCGGGTCAGGGGCCGCGTCCTCGGGATCATCCTGAACTGCGTGGCAACGAAGGGCTCGGACGCCTACAGCTACGGGTATTACGGGACGTACTCGAGCGGCGGGAAGGGGCAGAAGCGGCGGGGTCGCGAGCAGCCCCGCTCGTCCGGGCCGGCGGGACAGCTCACCGCCGACGCCGTGCCGGAGCCGGCCCCGTTGCCGCATGCCGTCGCGTCGTCGGGGTTCGGTGACATGCCCCCGCTCCGTGAGCAGGGGATGGCGGCTGCCGACGAGTCCTCCGTGGTGGGCGCGCAGGTCATCGAGGAGGACGACTGGCTGCCTCCTCGCGTGCGGGAGTCCTACAGAGGGCGGCGCTCGGCCGGCTGAGACTTACGCGGTAGGGTCGCCGAGCGCGTGCGTTCGCGCGCGCCTCGGGGCCGCCGCCGCGCGGATGAGCGCTTCGACCGCCGGCACCAGCTCCTCGGCCATGCGCTCATACGCGGGGGCGCCACGGCCGAAAGGGTCGGCCACGTCATCAAGGAGTGGATCTCCCGTGCGGAACTGGTTCCGCGACTGGGCGGCGTTCTCGACGTATCCCGCCCAGGCATCCCTCACGGCATCTCGTGAGGCTGCACGGGGGAAGCTTGCGACGGCGCGCGCGAATTGGCGGAGCGTAAAGGTGCGTTTTAGCGCCGAGGGCGAATAGGACAGGATTTCGCGGACATGCACTTCGGCGAGGCCCAAAATCACGTCTGATCCGACCACGAGGCTTTCGTTGAGCTGGCGCGCCCTGAAACCTGCCAGGCTCGAGCCGAGACGCGCGGTCAAATCTTCGGATTCTGGCTGCGCGCCCTCGCCGCTCAGCGCTCGAGTTCCGGCACTCGAAACCTCGAAGACACCGGGCGCGGCTTCTTCCAGTCCAGAGCGCAGAAGTCGTTCGGCTACGGGCGAGCGGCTCACATTGCCGGTGCACACCGCTAAAATACGGAAGGGTCCCCCAATTCCCATTTGCTCAGGCTAGCACGCGAATTTAATGCGGTGCGCCAGTTAGCCCACCACGCCCGCACGGTCGAGCGGCCAGAGCCGGAACGCGACTCGGCCGATCACCAGACCGTTCGGCACCGTACGCAGGCAGGGCGCTCCGCCGGATTGCGCCACGCGGCAACCAAGGGTCGAATCGGCGGACGCCGAGCGGTGATCGCCGAGCACCACGAGTTCTCCCAGGGGCACGGTGAAGGCGGCGAAGCAGCGCTCGGAGCGAGGCATCGTCGTACAGTCGAGCCGGCCGGCGATGAAGGGGAGGTCCTCGCTCACGTACGGTTCGTCGACGGCGTGGCCTTCGAGTTCGAGGCGGCCCTCGGCGTCGCAGCACGCGACCGTCTGCCCGCCGCGGGCCGCTACGCGCTTGACGAGGTAGTGCTCGTTCGACGGCCCGATCCCGGTCACGTCGCCGATCGCTCGGCCGATGGCGCCGAGGCCGCCGGGCCGTCGGTCCGCGCCGTCGTTCCACGCCTCGGGACGCGAGAACACCACGATGTCCCCAGGTTCCGGCTCGCCGCCGAGGTAGGCCGCGCGATTCACGAGGATCCGGTCGCCGCCGCCCGCGTCGGCCCGCAGCGCGGGCTCCATGGACGTTGACGGCACGCGGTACACCTTCACGACGAACGCCTGAACGAGCGACAACACGAGAAGTGCCGCAAGGGCGTTGAGCGCGAGGCTGGCCCAGAACGGCAGACGACGGCGTCCGCGCGACACTGCGTGCCGGCCCGCCATCAGTAGGCACCCGCCGAGCCGAACACGGCGCGAAACGTCCGGAACAGGATCACGACGTCCTGGACCATTGACCAGTTCTCGACGTAGTACAGGTCGAGCCGGATCGAATCGTCCCACGAGAGGTCGCTCCGGCCGCTGACCTGCCACAGGCCGGTGAGCCCGGGCTTGACGAGGAGGCGGCGATGCGCCGAGCGGTCGTAGGTCGCGACCTCGGCGGGAAGCGGCGGTCGCGGCCCGACGAGGCTCATCTCGCCCTTCAGGACGTTGACAAGCTGCGGGAGCTCATCGATCGAATAGCGCCGCATGAAGCGGCCGACGCGCGTCACGCGCGGATCGTCCTGAAGCTTGAACAGAGGGCCGCTTCCCTCATTCTGCGGCCGAAGGCCGGCGAGGCGGGCCTCGGCATCGGGAACCATGGACCGGAACTTCAGCATGCGGAACGGCTCTCCCGCACGGCCCGCGCGGAGCTGCCGGAAGAGCAACGGCCCCGGACCGTCGAGCTTGACGGCCGCTGCCACAACGGCCATCGGGATCGCGAACAGGGCGAGGAGCACGAGCGCGGCCGCGACGTCAAAGCCGCGCTTGGCGAGGGCCTTGGCGCCGTCAAGGCGCGGCGTAGTGACGTGGATGAGTGGCAGGCCGGCCACGGGCTGCATGTGGATGCGCGGGCCCGCCACGTCGGTGAGCGCCGGGGCCATGATCATGCCGATGTCGCGCGACGCGAGCTCCCAGCCGAGTTGCCGGAGCGTGGTCGGCGCGAGCGCCGCCCCGCCCGACAGCGCAACGGTCTCGGCCCCGCACGCCTCGACGGCCGCGACGATAGGTTCCACCTCGCTGAGGCCGCCGACCACGGGAAGGGGAGTCGCGCCGTCGTCCGGTGCCCCGACGGCCGGAGCGGTGACGTACGCCGCGACGGGCGCGTAGCCCGCCTCGGGATGATTGCTGAGCTGCTGGTTGAGGTGCGTGATGCTGTCCGCCGAGCCGACCAACAACACCCGCCGCATATCTGTTCCGGAGCGTCGATTTCGAATCAGCGCCTTGCGGAGGAGCCAGCGTCCCGCGAGCAGGCTGGCAATCCCGAGGGGAAGGGCCACGGCCACGTATCCCCGCGCCATCTCGAGCCGGAACGTGAAGGACACGACCGCGATGGCGCCGAACAGCCATAAGGAGGCGGTGGCGACGCGCTTGTACTCCTCGGGGCCGTAGCCGAGGATGTGCGGCCTGCGTGCGCCGAAGACGCCGAGGGCGAACCACCAGGCAACGTCAAGCAGGAGGCTGATGACCGCATACGGAGCCTCGACGGAGCCAACGTCGAGCGAGCGTTCGGCCACCCCGAAGCGAACGAGTTCCGCGATAGCGACCGTCCACGTGATGGCGACGAGGTCGACGAGAAGGAGGCTCACCGGCTAGCGCGAAATGGCGGTGAAAAGCCCTGCGACCAAGGCCTCCAGGTGCGGCGCGAAGATCGTCACCGCGACGCCGAGAATGACCGCCGCGCCGAGGAGTGCTTGAATCATTTCCCGCCTCGCGGCGTCATTCCTTCGGCGGGGCTGCGCCGCGGTGGCCAAGCTGCTCGCGGTCACCCAGGCCGCAGTCTTCGATTTCATTGATCCCCCATCAGTCACGGCGCCCACGCGAAAGGGTGGGCCGCCGCTCGCAACTCATACGTCCTCTAGGGGACCACTGCCGTGGGGGTTCTCCGTGTCGGGAGAGCCTCCGATTCAGTGGAACGTAGCTATTCTCGCGCCGCGCAATCCCGAATAGCGGCCGACTCTCAGTGGATCTGGGAAAGGATGCGTGGACGCCCGGAGCCGCGCATCCGTGAGGCATCGGGACGAGATTTCCTGCACGACCCCGCAGAATATGTGCATACTGCTGTCAGGATTACGACGCACAGGCATTCTGAAGCATTTGTCACGTCCGTCATGGGCCATGGGGGCCAGAATCGGAGGGAAGCAATGATTGTCGTCTCGCTCGAGGAACACGATGGCTATGCCGAGGTCATCGTTGAGGGTCGGCTCAATGTTGGCGGGGCTCCGCAGCTCCGGGCCGCGGTCGCCGCAGCGCTTGCTGACGGGCACCGGCTGCTCGTGATGAATCTCCGGCAGACGGAATTCATGGACTCCTCGGGCCTGGGCGCCCTCGTGGGATGTCTCAAAGCGGCGCGAGAGGCGGGTGGCGACCTTCGGCTCGCCCAGGTCGGAGACAAGGTCGGGGCCGTCCTCAAGCTCACGAGCCTGGACCGTGTGCTCGTCCCGCATCGGGACGCGTCGGAGGCCGCCCTCGACGACTGATCATGGCTGCCGTCTATTTGGTTGTACATGTCAGTTGTACATGTCAAACGGTAGGGGTATCTTGGTGCGTGCCCGCAGCGGCGGGCGCCTGAGAATGACGACCCCGACCGGAGGCCTTCATGACGACGATTCGGCCGCAGGCCGCCGCACCGTCGGCGGCGCGTCCCGTCAACGGTCTCGCGGGCGCTGCGCTCATCTCGTCATTCTTTATCGGTGTCCTTGGCATCATCCTCGGCCACAAGTCGCTTGAGCAGATCAAGGACACCGGCGAGGCCGGGCGCGGCTTGGCGATTGCCGCCCTCGCCGTCGGTTACGCAGCGGTCTGCCTCACGGTGCTGGCGCTCCTGACGTACGTCTCGATCGCCGCGTCCTTCCACGGCTGACGCGACCCGGCCGAGTCCGGCGGACTCTGGCCCATGGGTCAGGAGTACTTGGCCATCCGCTGCTTGACCTGGGCCACGTAAGCCCGTGTGTCGGGGTACATGCCGTAGGCCTGAACGCCGTAGAGCCCCTGGTAGTAGCCCGCTATGGCGATGTCCTGGGTGGGGGCCTGCCGGAGGAGCCAACGGAGCATCGCGACGCCGGCCGCAATGTTGTCTGCCGTGTTCCGCAGGTCAAGGTTTCGCCCGGCGAGGCTCGAGACCCAGCTCGCGTTCGCGGGCATGATCTGCATGACACCGATGGCGCCTGCCGGAGAAGTGACGTTCTGCCGGAAGCTCGATTCCTGCTCGCCGATCGCGAGCGCGAGCGCAGCAGGGACCCCCATGCTTGCTGCCGTCTGGCGGATGATGCCCTGGATCTGGGCCGCCGATTCGTTCCCCGAGCCGCCGTGGCCCGACGCGAAGAGCTGGTCGAGCGAGCGCCCCGTCTTCTCGGACACGCCCCACATGGTCTTCTGCCGGAACGTTTCCTCGTTCCACCATGAGGGGCGATCGTTGCCGGTCGCTGCTTGGGGTGCCACAGCCGCCTGTGGCGCCGTCGCGGCCG
>NZ_JBKZWT010000201.1:0-6658 GCF_047759905.1 Sinomonas sp. G460-2
CCGCGAACGCGTCGCAGTCCTCGCGCGAGGTCTCGTACACCCTGGCGACCTCCTCGGCGGTCTCCGGCATCGAGAACGTGGCCTTCCCCTCGCGAGCGAGCTCGCCCGAGAGGAACGCCGGGTTGGTGAACCGCCAGCCGATCGAGGTGTCGAACACCCCGCCCGGACGGGCGAACGCCTTCTCCGGCTTCTCCATGACCCACGGCGCGCGGCTCATCGACTCGACGCCGCCGGCCACCACGAGGTCCGCCGCCCCGGCCTTGACCATGTGAGACGCCATGATGATCGCCGAGAGGCCCGACGCGCACAGCCGGTTGACAGTGATCCCCGGCACGGAGTCCGGGTAGCCGGCCAGAAGCCACGCCATCCGCGCCACGTTCCGGTTCTCCTCCCCCGCACCGTTGGCGTTCCCGAGGATCACCTCGTCCACCGCGCCCGGGTCGATGCCCGCGCGTTCGACGGCGGCGCGCACCGTGAGTGCCGCAAGATCGTCGGGCCGCACCGAGGAGAGCGAACCGCCATACCGGCCCACCGGGGTCCGCGCGCCGCCGATCAGAAAGGCCTCAGCCATGAGCACATCCTTATGCGTAGGGGTCCGCGGCCAAATTACCGACCGTTCGTTCTATAAAGATTACCCGCGGCGGCCCGTGGGTCAACCCGTGACCGCGGAACCGGTTCGGCCGCCCGCTCGTTCCACCGGCAAATGAGCACTCCCAACTCGATGCCCCCCGCGACCCTGCGCCGCCGCCCCGGCGACCCTGCGCCGGGCCGCCGCTTCGGCCGTTACACGTCGGCAGATCTCTTCGCGGTCCTCCTCTACGTGCTGCTACCGGTGGCCGTCGCGTTCCTGCCGCTCGAGCGCTCCGCATGGCTCCAGGCCCATCCGGAGATCGGTTCGTATCTGGTCAACCTCGGGATCTACGGGATCGTGTTCATCGTCACGTCGATCGCCGCCCGCGCGTACATCGCACGCGACGTGCGCATCCTCGCGACCCGCCCGTGGTTCACGGCCGGAATCCTCCCGCTCATGCTCGTCGCAATGATCGTGGCCTCGGCCATCGCCGTCGCCCTCGCCGGCGGCCTCGAGGTCACCCAGAACCAGGAGAGCATCCAGGCACTCGCGAAGGGGATCCCGTGGTGGTTGACAGCGCCCCTGCTCGTGATCCTCGGGCCGTTCGTCGAGGAATACATCTTCCGCCACCTCATGATCGGGAAGCTCAGCCGGTACCTCAACCGCTGGGTCTGCTATGCGCTCTCGCTCGGGTTCTTCGCGTCGCTGCACACGCTCAGCACGGCAGGCTTCACTCTCCAGGCCCTCGCCCCCTACCTCGGCCTCGGGGCCGTGCTCGTCTTCGCCTACGTCTGGACCGGCAACAACCTCGCGTTCAGCGTCTCCCTCCACGCACTCAAGAACCTGCTCTCCGTGGTGCTCATGTACGCGGTGGACCTCTCGGCGCTTCAGTCGTAGCAGGCGGGCGCGCTCGGCTATGCGGGATAAGGCCGTGCCTCCCGGTCTTCCATTGCCTCACGGGCGAAAAGAACCGCATCCGCCCGATCAGATCGGGTGTACGCCACATCGTCGTCGCCATACATCTCCTCGGCAATGCGGGCGGCGTCTTCGGGCCCGTCGAGGCCCAGTCTGTGGATGAGGAATTGGAGGTCAGGAAGATCGCGATCGCGGGCCGCGCTGAGTTTCATGGCCAAGAGGGTCTCCGGCGATGCCACCGCCAGGCGGAGAGGAGCGTCAAGGTCGATCTCGATCCACTTTGCACCTTGAGGGATCCAGGCCGTCGCCGAGGCGTTGAGCCAGTCCTCAGGTAGGTTGAGATCCTGAGCCATCTCAGCGACTACGGCCTCGATGTCGACCACTGGGGCATACGAGGCATCAATGTCCTTGGTACGACGGCGTGCGCTGCCCGCAAAGAATAATGCGGCACCTCCAACGAGCCGGAGCTCCGCACCAACACCGCGCACCTCAAGCCGCCTGCCCAGCTCGCGAAGCAGCTCAACTATCTCATCGCGATCGAACTCTCGGTGGCTCATCCAGCTTCCAGAGACTTGTCGTTCAAGTAGACGTTGAATTCGGCAAACTCTTTGGGGGTACGACGCACGATGAGTTCGCGGTAGGCATCGCCCAGCTTCCGAAAGCCCTCGGCGGGAAACCACGGCTCGGCGAGGCGAATTCCCCAGCGCGGTCTGGCTCCGCTGTCACGCAGCGCAACCCTTGCTCCGGCGGCCAGCAAGGCGTCCCATCGCGCGTCACCAGTAGTACCAGGCCTCTTCAGGACTGTCGGTTTCATAACCTGCAGCCGCTTGAGACCGTCAAGAGCGAGCCGCAACGCGAAGTCAGCGTCGCCACGCTTGAGCTCATCACGGACCAGCTCCGCTGTCTCGTCAAACACGGCCTGGGGCGTTGGCCGAGGGGCTTGCCAAATCAGCCCAACCCGGCTAGCGACATGGAGCGCCGGCCCCAGTTCCGCAGTCCCCTTGCCTGCCTCAAGATCTCCGATGAGCTTCCGGGAGACACCGGCACTGTGTGCGAGCTCCGCCTGCGAGAGGCCGGCCTGAATGCGCGCACCGCGGATCGCCCTTCCGAGGTCCGCCGGGCTCGCAATCATTGCCATGTCTCCATTTTGACACCAAGCGGTTACAAAATGCCAGCGCCGGATCGAGATCTCTCGTGTTCCGGTTCCCGACCGCGGCGCCACCTTCCCTCCTTTCGGCGAGCCATATCTTTCGAGGAGCCATCTAGCTCAGCCGTGTTAAATCCAGCGCCGCAGGTCCCAATGTGGGTTAAATCCCTTGAGGCTGCACTGTTCGTCTCCTTTGGGGCTGCGCTGTTCATCCCGCCATAAGGCACTCGACACATCCGTGCGGTAACCGTGGGATCGGGCCGTCTTCTTGGGCTCGTTGTGGACAGCTTCCGGGCTGATTGTGGCCAGAAACTGGCCACGATTGGGCCAGATCCAGGCCAAGGCGAAGTAGTCGGCATGTTCTGGGCCAAACATGGCCAGAATCTGCCCAGCTTTGGCCACCTGCGAGCGCAGATTTGGTCATTTTTGGGTTAAGAGGGTCACTCCGTCTATATATGGCAACGAGAGAAAACCTCGTCGATGAAGTGGAGAGAGAGGGGTGTGCTGATGGCGGGCCGTCAGAGCAAGGCAGACACACCAGCGAAGCCGCAACCGCATCGTTTTCGCGTGAGCGTTCCCGCGGCTGATGAGGCCGTGGTGGCGTGGATGGAGTTGCAGGACAACCCTTCGCTGTCAGTGCGAATGCTGATCCGCGAGAGCATCGAGCGCCAAGGCTACGTTGACATCGTGAACCGCCCGGTGAGCCAGCTCCCTAGGCACAGCCGGCAGGCTGAAGCATCTGAGGAGCTCCGCGCGGCCGAAGGGGCTCTTGCCGAGCTCAAGCCGCAACCGTTTATCCCGGCCTCGGAGCCGGAGGTCTGGGCGGAGGCTCCAACGCCTGCACCGCGGTCTCAGGCCACTCCGGCGGCCCCTACTCCCGCACCGTCCGAGCCAGAACAGTCTTCGAGCGAACTGCATGATGTCAACGACATCTTCTCCAGAATGCGGTAGCTCGCGCAGCGACATCACCCACTTTTGAATGAAGGGAACACGCATGACCATCTCGATCAACCTGACCGGCGGAATCGACGTCGGCAACGGCTATGTCAAAGGCCTCATCCGGGGTGCCGGGGGGTCCAGCACGGCCACCATCGACGAGATCGACCTTCCCAGCGGCGTCGCGCTCATCACGAGGTCCAACGCACTGCCCAATGCGGACGGCGAGGCCCCGGCCAAGATGGCGGGCGACTTCTACAACGAGCTGGACGTGAGCTTCGCCTCGCCGCTCATCAGCGACCAGTACCGGCGCCTGTTCGGCACGCGCGCGCTGAGCGCCCAGGGTGCGTTCGACGAGTTCGATGTGGTGGGCCGCCGCAGCAAGGCCCAGCAGGAACTGAGCAAGGTGCTAGTCATGGGCGCGTTCGCGGCCAAGGCTCTGCGCGACTACGTCCGGGAGAATGGCATGCTCCCGCCTGCCGACGAGACGCTGAACGTGCAGGCCCGGGTCGCTCTGGCGCTGCCGATCAACGAGTACATGGCGCATCGCACGAGCTACGCTGCCGAGTTCACGAACGGCACGCACACCGCCACGGTGCACAACTTCGATACTCCGGTGACGATCAAGCTCCGCTTCGTGGACGTGCAGGTGATCCCCGAGGGCGCTTCGGCCCAGTACGCGATCACCGTCAAGGGCGAGGATCTGATGGACGCGATGCTGGCAGACGTGCGCCGCCGGGGAGTGACCCTCGAGGGAATCACCTCCGCCGACGTGCTCGCTGCCCAGCACACCGTCGGCATCGACATCGGTGAGGGCACCGTGAACTTCCCGGTATTCACCGCCGGCAAGTTCAATGCGGATGCCTCGACCACCTACAACAAGGGGTACGGCTCGGTGCTCACCGGCGCCCTCAAGGCCATGGATGACCGCGGCTTCATCTCCGGCTTCACGTCCCGCAAGCAGCTCGCAGAATACCTCCAGGCCGGGCCGAGCGCCCTCAAGCGCAACTTCTATCAGAAGGTCGCGCAGTTCGTGGAGGAGGAGATGATGTTCTTCTCCAAGGAAATCGCCGAGCAGTTCGGACGGGTACTGGCCGTTGTCGGTGCAACCACCGAGGTCGCCTATGTCTACGGCGGCGGCGCCGGTCCCGTGAAGGCCTTCCTGTACCCCGCGCTTCTGGACAAGGCCACCGAGATGAACTCGGAGGACTCGTTCCCGACGCTGTACCTGGATTCGTCCTACTCGCGTCACCTGAACCGCGAGGGCCTCTACATTGCGGCCCAGACGGTGGAGCGCAAGACCGACCCGGCCCTTGCATCGGCCGGACGCGGCAAGCGCAACCGGAGTTCCGAGGACAAGGAACTCACCACCGCTGAGGTGTAGTCCGCGCTGACGCACTGGCTTCAGGATTACTCCTTGCACGGCCACTGACGGGCACGAAGAGGCTCTTCCCGGGCATCCCCCGGGAAGAGCCTCTTCGTTTGTCCAACACGGACGCCAAGTCGGGTGAGGGGTGGACGAGACAGCCGGACACCAATCCGAACCCTGAACATGGAACTCCGAAAGCATTGCACGGCGACGCCCCGCTGTGGAGTCGAAGGCCTGAAGAAGTTGCCAATCCAGAAATCCGAAAACTCATCCTGCACCCAGAGGCCCCCTACGGCTGGGACGAGCACGGAGTTCGATTGACGGAGGAAGGTTGGAACTCCCGGTTCGCTGGCCCCAACAAGTCCGACGGCGCGCCCGGCGGGATCGACTGGCCGGGCAATGACGGGGCAGTGCCAGGAACGCGGCGTCCAATATCGGGATCTGGATGCATTGCTAAGGGACTACCCGGAACTCCGTCACGTTGATCGACTCGGCGGCGAGAGTGGCCCATACCTTGCGGGCCGAGGGACCCCATTCGAACAGCGTAGCCTCACCCCCGGTCACACCGCGTTCGAATACAACCGATACGAACTTACTGGGACATTACCGCCGCACGTCCACGCCGAGGTGTCACGGATAGAATCCGGCCTCGGGTTCCCTGGTGGTGGCTGGCAGATTAGATTCTGGGACGAGAAACTGGAAGAGTGGGTCAAAGTTAAGGATCTACTCAACCCCGAAGAATATGGAGTACTCAAAGGATGAACGTTCTCGAGCGTCTCGTCGAGCTAACAGAGTTTGCGAAGATCGGCGGATGGACGCTGGAGACCACACCCGATGCCGCCTTCGCAGCCACATCAGGCGACTCCAATGACTACTGTTTCATGAAGGACGGCCAGTACATCCTCCAGCAGGAGGAGAGAGGCACACTTCTGCGCCCAGAATTCATCTCACCGGAGATCGATTGTCTTGAAAAGTTCCTGACGTTTCGCTATGGGCCTGATGTCAGGAGAAAATGCGGAATGTCAAGGAAATATCTGCGGGTCGATCCGATCGAGATTGACGAGACCAGGAATGGATTTCATTTTTCAGGCGAAATCAAGGATGTCCACGTCACATGGACGGACCATGAAGGAGCGCATCGCGTGTCGGGATTACGACATTTCGAAGCGGCGAGGTTTTCTGTTTATGCCCGCTACGACGCAGGAACAATTCGCCAGTCCTTCCTACGGGAGGACGGACACCCCCTCTTCACGGCCCACGAATAGCGTACGGACGACGTCTCCCTCGCCAAGGGCGAGTGATTTCATGGAACTCAGAGCCCAAGCTCATAGGACAAAGCGTCGAGCTTTGGTGCACCGTCAGTGACCTGGGCGTGCAGCCGCAGCTCCTCCGCCCCCTCGAGCCCGCCGAACCAGCGCAGGAGCGCTGCGTCGTGGCTCGTGACCACGAGCGTGCCCCGGTAGCTCTCGAGCGCCTCCTCGAGCTCGCCCACGAGCAGGGGCGCGAGGTGATTGCTCGGCTCGTCGAGCAGCAAGAGCTCCGGATGCCCGGACAGGAGCCGCGCGAGCGCGAGCCGGCGATACTGCCCTGCCGAGAGCGATCCCACCGGCACGAAGAACTCCTGGACCCGGAACAGGCCGAGGTGCAGGAGCCGCTCGGCGTGTTCGTCGAGGTCACCCGGGAGCCCGGCGGCGTAGGCCGCGAGCAGGCGCGCGTGCGG
>NZ_JBKZWT010000202.1:0-6636 GCF_047759905.1 Sinomonas sp. G460-2
AGCGCCACCCGGCGCGAAGACCTCGGCCGACGTGGGCCAATGGGCTGCGAAGTGCGCGGCCATGCGCTCGAACACGGCGGCGAGGCGGCATCCCACGGGGAGGCCCTCCTCGGCGACGCGGAGGGCGGGGCCGATCACGTCGGCGAACGGAAGCGTGCCGTGGTCGGCGAGCAGGGTGAGCCAGCCGAGCGTCGAGCCCGGGATCGCGGCGGGCAGGAGGCCCGTGCCGGGCACGTGCGCGAGCCCTAGCTCGCGGAACGCCGCGACGCTGGCCCGTGCCGGCGCGGGCCCCTGAGCGCACAGGACCTGCGGCGCAGCGCCCGGCTCGGCGAGAAGAAGCGTGAGGTCTCCACCGGGTCCGTTCTGCTGCGGCTCGGCGACCTGAAGCGCGAAGCCGGCGGCAGCAGCGGCGTCGTACGCGTTGCCGCCGCGCTCGAGCATCGCCATGCCCGCTTGGGCTCCGATCCAGTGCGTGGCCGAGACCATGCCGAACGTTCCCGTGAGCTCTGGGCGTGTGGTGAACTCCATCACCCCACGCTATCGCTCGCCCCAGCGAGCCTCGCGGTTACCAGAGGTGGGGCGCGGGGCGCCGCGTGCTCGGGAGCGCGCTCTCCTCCCGCCAACGGTGCAGGAACTCGGGGAGCTCGAGGTCCGCCGGCGGCATCCCGACCTCGGCGAAGATCTCTTCATTGCTCACGGGACCCGTCGCGGAGACGAGCCGCGTCGCGATGTAGGCGCGCGCGTAGACCTCCCCGCTCGCCACCATCCGCTGCTCGAAATAGATCGCGCGGTCGTCGACGCCGATGATCCGGCTCTCGATCGTGTACCGCTGCCACAGCGTAAGCGACTTCCGGAACGTGATCGTCTCGAGGTTGACCACTGGAGCCCATCCCTTGGCCCGCATCCTGCGCCACGCGCCGGCTCGGACCATGAGGTCGAAGCGCCCCAGGTCCATGAGCGAGAAGTACATGCCGTTGTTGACGTGCATCGCGATGTCGATGTCGGTCGGGAGCACCCGCAGTGGGAGCGAGGAGGTGCCCCACAGGCTCAGAGGCGGCCGACGCCCCGACGTGACGAGCAGGAGGAGCGTGCGCAGAAGCAGATGCATGCCCTCATGTTACTAGCGAGTAACCACAGTGTCGCGCCTCCCGAAATGTATACACAGCGCCGGTCAATCCTGAATGAAATGGCTTGCGATCCCCTCCGTGGCGTGTCAGTGTATACATTGTCGAAGGGAGGGGCATGAAGGCCAGCGATCGCGCGTACGCCATGCTCCGCGAGGATATCGTCGAATGGCGGCTCGTTCCGGGGACCGTCCTCGGAGAAGTCGAGCAGGCGGAGCGCCTCGGAGTGTCCCGCACGCCGCTGCGCGAGGCCCTCGCACGCCTCACCGGCGAGGGGCTCGCCACGGCACAGCGCGGGCGCGGCGTCGTGGTGAGCGAACTCTCGCTCGACCACCTCGGCGAGCTCTTCGAGCTCCGGGAGGCGCTCGAATGCAAGGCGGCGGCGCTCGCCGCCCAGCGCGGCGACCGCGAGCCCTTCGTGGTCCTCCGAGACCGCCTTCTTGCGGCACCGGCCCTCCTGACCGACGACGATCCCCAGCGAAGCGAGTACTACGCCCTGTCCGCCGAGCTCGACAGCGCGATCGACGGCGCGATAGCCAACTCCTATCTGTCCCAGGCGCTCGAGGGCCTGCGAGTCCACCTCGCCCGCGTGCGCCGCCTCGCGAAGGACGACGCCGCGCGCCTTCGCCAGGCCGCCGTCGAGCACGCGTCCATCGCCGGGGCGATCGCCGAGGGCAACGCGCCCCTCGCGGCCGCCGCAACCGCGGTCCATCTGAACAACAGCCTGAACCACATCAAAGCCACCCAGCACACTTCTGAACACCGAGAGGCCATCCATGGTTGAGCTGCACAAGGTCCGCGTCTACAAGAGCGAAGAGAGCCTCCCCCGCGAGGACCAGCTCGCGCACAAGATCGCGGGGGTGGCCGCGGACCCGGTGGAGGTCGCTCCGGAGGTGACGGAGATGGTGATCAACCGGATCATCGACAACGCCTCGGTCGCGATTGCCTCGCTCAACCGGGCCCCGATCGTGGCCGCGCGGGCGCAGGCGCTGGCCCACGCGCCGTCGTCCGGTGGGCGCGGGGCGCTCGTGTACGGGATTCAGGACCGCGTCTCCCCCGAGTGGGCGGCATGGGCCAACGGCGTCGCCGTCCGCGAGCTCGACTACCACGACACGTTCCTTGCGGCCGAGTACTCCCACCCCGGTGACAACATCCCGCCCATCCTGGCCGTCGCCCAGCACGTCGGCTCGACGGGCCGCGACGTGGTGCGAGGCATCGCGACGGGATACGAGGTCCAGGTGGACCTCGTGAAGGCGATCTCCCTCCACAAGCACAAGATCGACCACGTGGCCCACCTCGGCCCGTCCGCGGCAGCCGGGATCGGGACGCTGCTGGGTCTGGACGTCGAGACGATCTTCCAGGCCGTGGGCCAGGCCCTGCATACGACGACGGCGACGCGCCAATCGCGCAAGGGCGAGATCTCCACGTGGAAGGCCCATGCCCCCGCCTTCGCGGGCAAGATGGCGGTCGAGGCCGTGGACCGGGCGATGCGCGGGCAGACCTCCCCCGTGCCGATCTACGAGGGCGAGGACGGGGTCATCGCGTGGCTGCTCGACGGTCCGGACGCCTCGTACGAGGTCCCGCTGCCCGCTCCCGGCGAGGCGAAGCGGGCGATCCTCGACACCTACACGAAGGAGCACTCGGCCGAATACCAGGCTCAGGCCTGGATCGATCTGGCCCGCAAGCTGCACCGCGAGCACCCCGAGGCCACCGACCCGGCCAACGTCACGAGCATCCTGATCCGCACGAGCCACCACACGCACCACGTGATCGGCTCGGGTGCGAGCGACCCGCAGAAGTACGACCCCACCGCCTCGCGCGAAACACTTGACCACTCGATCCCGTACATCTTCGCCGTCGCCCTCCAGGACGGAACCTGGCACCACGTCGACTCGTACGCCCCCGAGCGCGCGGCCCGGCCGGACACGGTCGAACTGTGGCACAAGGTCACGACCGAAGAGGACCCGGAGTGGACCCGCCGCTACCACTCCCTGGACATCGCCGAGAAGGCGTTCGGAGGGTCCGTGGTCATCACGATGTCCGACGGCACCGTGATCGAGGACGAGATCGCGGTCGCGGACGCCCACCCGCTCGGCGCCCGCCCGTTCGGGCGCGAGCAGTACATCGCGAAGTTCCGCGCCCTCGCCGCCGAGGCGGTCGCCCCGGAGGAGATCGAGCGGTTCCTCGACGCCGTCCAGCGCCTCCCCGAGCTCCGCGCCGGCGAGCTCGATGAGCTCAACATCGTGGCCAAGGACGGGGTCATCGACCTCGCGTCAGCACCGAAGGGACTCTTCTGATGCTGTACTCCAAGTCCACCCCCGAGCAGAAGCGGATCCGCCTGCGCGAACTGCTCGCCTCCGGCGAGGTCCAGCAGTTCCCGGGCGCGTTCAACCCGCTCTCGGCCCGGCTCATCGAGGAGAAGGGCTTCCCGGGCGTCTACATCTCCGGCGCCGTCCTCGCCAACGACCTCGGCCTGCCCGACATCGGCCTCACGACCCTGACCGAGGTCGCGGCCCGGGCCGGGCAGATCGCCCGCATGACCGAGCTCCCCGCGATCGTGGACGCCGACACGGGCTTCGGCGAGCCCATGAACGTGGCCCGCACCGTCCAGGAGCTCGAGAACGCCGGGCTCGCGGGCTGCCACATCGAGGACCAGGTCAACCCCAAGCGGTGCGGCCACCTCGACGGCAAGGCCGTCGTGGACCTCGACACCGCGCTGAAGCGCATCCGCGCCGCAGCCGAGGCACGCCGCGATCCGAACTTCCTCATCATGGCCCGCACCGACGTCCGCGCGTCGGACGGCCTGGACGCCGCCGTCGACCGCGCCAAGGCGCTCGTCGACGCCGGCGCGGACGCGATCTTCCCCGAGGCCATGGCGAGCCTCGAGGAGTTCCAAGCGGTCCGGAACGCCGTGAGCGTCCCGGTCCTGGCGAACATGACCGAGTTCGGCAAGAGCCGCCTCTTCACCGTCGAGGAGCTCGCGAGCGTGGGGATCAACCTCGTGATCTACCCTGTGACCCTGTTGAGGATTGCCATGGGCGCTGCAGAACGTACGCTGGAAGCAATCGCTGCGCACGGCACCCAGGAGGACCAGGTCGAGAAGATGCTCACTCGCTCACGCCTCTACGAGCTGGTTGACTACGAGGCGTACAACCGCTTCGACGCCGGCGTCTTCAATTTTCAGGTTCCCGGCCGATACTGAGGCCGACAGTAGGCCACCAACGAAGGAGCCCGCTATGACGCAGCAATCCAACACGGACGAGATCAAGAAGGGTCTCGCCGGCGTGGTGGTGGACTACACCGCCATCTCCAAGGTCAATCCCGACACCAACTCCCTGCTCTACCGCGGCTACCCCGTCCAGGAGCTCGCGGCACGCTGCAGCATGGAGGAGGTCGCCTACCTGCTCTGGAACGGCGAACTGCCCACCCGCGACCAGCTCGCGGCCTTCGAGCAGCAGGAGCGCGCGGGCCGCTCGCTCGACCCGCTCATCAAGGCGATCGTCGACGAGCTCCCCCTCGGCTCGCACCCCATGGACGTGTGCCGGACCGCCACCTCCGTGCTCGGCGCGCGCGACTCGCTCGCCGCGGACTCGTCGCGCGGGGCGAACAACGCGAAGGCGGTCGCCTTGTTCTCGGCAATGCCCGCCGTCGTCGCCTACGACCAGCGCCGCCGCCGGGGCGAGCAGCCCATCGAGCCGCGCTCCGACCTCGGCTACGCCGCCAACTTCCTGTGGATGACGTTCGGCGTCGAGGCCGCGCCCGAGGTGATCCGGGCGTTCGAGGTCTCGATGATCCTGTACGCCGAGCACTCGTTCAACGCCTCGACGTTCACGGCCCGCGTCGTGACCTCGACGCTCTCCGACCTGCACTCCGCCGTCACCGCGGCGATCGGCGCGCTCAAGGGCCCGCTGCACGGCGGCGCGAACGAGGCCGTCATGGAGACGTTCGAGGAGATCGGGATCGACCCGAACGAGTCCCACGAGGACGCCAAGCGCCGGGCCAAGGACTGGATGGACGCCGCCCTGGCCCAGAAGAAGAAGATCATGGGCTTCGGGCACCGCGTCTACAAGCACGGCGACTCGCGCGTACCGACCATGAAGGCCGCCCTCGACGAGCTCATCACGTACTACGGGCGCCCCGAGATCCTGGGCCTGTACGACGGGCTCGAGCAGTCGATGGACGAGGCCAAGGGCATCAAGCCGAACCTCGATTACCCCACGGGCCCGGCGTACCACCTCATGGGCTTCGACATCCCGACGTTCACGCCACTGTTCGTGGCGAGCCGGATCGTGGGCTGGACCGCGCACATCATGGAGCAGCTCGAGAGCAACTCCCTGATCCGCCCGCTCAGCGCGTACAACGGGCCGGACGAGCGGCACCTGGACTAAACAGTCGCAACTCAGCCGAGGACAGCGAAACGGGCCACCGTTTCGTTGTCCTCGGCCATTTCCACGAGGAAGTGGGCCACGGTCCCCGAGAGGACGATCGGCAGCCAGTGGTCGGCGTCCTGCCACATGTCCTCGAGCGGCAGCGCGTCGACGCGGTACCACGCGGGCGCGATCTCCTCGGTCTCGCACACCTCGCCTGACCAGGCTGTGCACGTGAACATGGCGCACTCCATGTCCCATTCGGGGCGGGCGGGGAAGCGGAAGTCCACGGTGCCGGCCGGGCGGACCGCCGCTGGGTCGAGCACCACGCAGGCCTCTTCGTGCAGCTCGCGCACGGCGGCCTCGGCCGAGGTCTCCCCCGGCTCGACGTGCCCGCCGAGGCCCACCACCTTGCCGCGCCCGAAGCCCCGCTTCTTGCGCCCCAGCAGCACCTCGCGGCCGGCGGCGCCGTCGCGGAGGAGGAAACAGAGTGCCACGGGCGCGCCCATCAGATCGCCGCGCCAGGGGATGCTGCGCCAGGGGATGCTGCGGCGCCCACGCTAGCCCCGCGCCCTGGGATGGGCCGCGGCGTAGACCTCGCGCAGCGTATCGGCGGTGACGAGCGTGTAGACCTGCGTTGTCGTGACGGACGCGTGCCCGAGGAGTTCCTGGACCACTCGGACGTCGGCGCCGCCCTCGAGGAGGTGCGTCGCGAAAGAGTGCCGCAGCGTGTGCGGCGAGACGTCGCGGCCGATCTGCGCGCGCTCCGCGGCGTCCTTGAGGATCGTCCACGCGCTCTGCCGGCTGAGGCGGCCGCCGCGCGCGTTGAGGAAGAGGGCGGGCGTGCCGGCGCCCTTCGTCGCGAGGAGCGGGCGCGCGCGGACGAGGTAGTCGTCCACGGCACGCGCTCCGTACGAGCCGAGCGGGACGAGCCTCGCCTTCGAGCCCTTGCCGAACAGCCGCACCACGGAGGGACCGCCGTCGTCCTCGCCGCTGAGCCGCACGTCGTCGACGTCGAGCCCCACCGCCTCGCTGATGCGCGCGCCGGTCGAGTAGAGGAATTCGAGCAGTGCCCGGTCGCGGAGGCCCGTCGGGCTGTCCGCGGACGCGGCGTCGAGGATGCGCGCCACGTCGTCGACCGGGAT
>NZ_JBKZWT010000203.1:0-6557 GCF_047759905.1 Sinomonas sp. G460-2
ACGCGCAGCACCGCCGTCGTGATGAGCAGCGCGGCCACGATGAGCCCGAGACCCTGGAGCACGAACGAACCGTCCATGAGCCAGTTGAGCGGCGAGCAGACGTACCGGCCGTAGTGGATGGCGCAATGCGCGGCGCCGAGGTCGCTGATCACGTTCGTGGCGTAGTTGTACGCGCTCTCGCCCGCCCACGCGAGGGCCACGGCGGCCTCCGCGACGAAGAACTGGACCACGCTCACGGCCGACCACGCGCCTAGATAGTGACGGACGTCCGCGGGGGCGGGGAAGGCATGCCTCGAGCGCATGAGGAAACCATAGCCGGGGGCACCGACGTCGTAGCGCAGCGTGCGGGTGCCGCGACCCGATATGCTTGAGAGCGTGCCCGGGAACCCCGGGCGGGCCCCCGTAGCTCAGTAGGATAGAGCGGCCCTCTCCTAAAGGGCAGGCCATCGGTTCGATTCCGGTCGGGGGCACTTGTCGTATCAGGTGGCTGATCTGGCGCTGTTCTTGCGCGGCACGTGGACGGTCGAGCGCGTCATGCTGGACCGCTCGAGCGGCGCGCGCGGCAGCTTCTCCGGAACCGTCGTCTTCGAGGACGCGGACGACGGCGCCGCCCTCCTTCAGCGCGAACACGGCACCGTGCGCTGGGGAGACCACGAGGGGCCGGCGAGCCGCGAGTACGTGTGGCGGCCCGGCGACACTCCCGACGCCATGGACGTCTTCTTCCCCGACGGCCGCTTCTTCCACCCGGTCCGGCTCGGCGGCACGGACTCCGAGCCCGCGGGATGGCACGCCGAGCACTGGTGCGACCCGGACGACTACCGCGTCACCTACGCGGCCCTCGGCCCGGACGAGTTCCGCTACGAATGGGACGTCACGGGCCCGGCGAAGGATCTGCTCCTCACGAGCCGCCTCCGCCGGGCCCTCCACGGTGACCCGACGCCGGGGTGGACCCTCCCCCTGACGAGGGGCCACCTCCCACCCGGCGAAGGGTCAGCTCTCCCTCAGACGCCCTTGTTGTAGACGTCGAGGCCAAATCGGTTGAGGCCCGGGGTGCCCGCGTAGCCGAGGTATGGGAGGCCGAACAGGTCCTCGATGCTCGCAAGCAGGCTGTAGTGGTTGTAGGACGTGGTGGACCACGTCCCGCCCGCCGTGAACGGCGAGAGCACGAGCGCCCCGACCCGGCCGCCGCCGAGCCCCGTGATGCCAGGCAGCGGAGAGTTGGGCCCCGGTCCCTCGCCGCAGCACGCACTCGCGTCCTGCTGGGGCCCGTCGGATTCGTCGAACGTGATGACGAGGACGCCGTCCTGCTTGAACGCCGGGGAGTTCGTGATGGTCGGCACCCAGTTCTTCAGCCACGCGTCGGCGGACGCGAGCCCGCCCGGTTCGCCGTCGACGCACGGCGCGTCGTGCCCGTCGTGGCACAGGTTGGGGGTGATGAAGGAGACGCTCGGGGTCGTCAAGGCGGAGGCGAGATCGCCGCTCAGGGCGGAGAGGTCGACGTCGTTCGCGGCGCACGCCGGCGAGCCAATGATGCTCTGGAAGTACACGAACGGGTTGTGCCTGGCCGCGTACTGGTCGCCCACGCGGGCCTTCTGGGTGCCGTCGGCCGCGCCGAGCTGGGGATGGCGGCACGGCGTGCCCATGTCCTCCATGTAGCCCTTCCACGTCTTCCCGGCTGCGGTGAGCTGATCCGCGACGGTCGTGACTCCCTGCGGGTAGACGCAGCCGCTGCCCACGGCCTGCCCCTGCGGGGCCGTGCCCGTCTGGACGAACGGTGAGTAGACCTGGCAGTCGCCCTGGGTCTGAGGGTTCGGGCCTTGGCCCGAGACCTGGGCAATGTAGTTGTCGAGCGAGTTGTGCCCGATCCCGTAGTACGAGTTGAGCAGCGCGCCCTGCGAGCGCAGCGTCTGCGAGAGGTAGGGCGCCTGCGACGCTGGCCCCCACGTCTCGTCGAAGCCCTTGTTCTCGAGGTTGATGACGAACACGTGCGCGCTCGGCGGGAGGTAGCGCGGCGCCTGATCGTCGGCAGAGGCCTGCCCGAGCCCCGCGCGCACGAGCGCGACGGACGCGAGGGCGAGCACGGCGACGGCCGCGAGGACGACGGCGAGGAGCCGGCGCCGCGCGATCGCGGCGAGGGTGCTGCGGGTCATGAGAGCTTCCATCCTTCCGCGATGGCCTTCGCCTTGAGGGGGTGCCATTCGTCCTCGGGGTCACCGCCGGGGAGCGGCGTACAGGGGGCGCCTGCGACGAACGGAGGCACGAGGTACTGCGGCGCCGAGAGGTTCGGGGCAGACGCGAAGTCGAGGACCTCGGCGAGGTTGTTCGCGTTCGCGTCGCGGGGCGTGAGCGCGGGCAGGCCCCAGCGCCACTCGATCGCCTTGAGCACAGACGTGTGGTCGTAGACGCCGGAGGCCACGTTCGAGCGCCGGGCGTAGGGAGAGACCACGAGGGCGGGAACGCGGAAGCCGCGCAGGGCCGTCGTGGGGCTCGTGTCGGGGGCCGTGCCCGGGGCCACGTGGTCGAAGAAGCCGCCCCACTCGTCGAAGTTGACCACGAGGAGGGTTCGCGACCATGCGGGCGAGGTAGTCACTGCGTGGTAGACCTCATTGAGGAACAGCTCGCCGGATCGGACATCCGCGTGCGGGTGGTCGTCGCCCGAGGTACCAGACCCTTCATCCATGAAGCGCGGATCGACGAAGCTCACCGATGGCAGCGTGCCGGCCGAGCAATCGCTCAGGAATTGGGCGTACGGGGACGAGATCGGCAGGTACTTCGTCCCCCACAGGGCGAGGAACGGGACGTCGGAGAAGTAGTAACGGCCCGAAACGCCCGCGGCAGAGAGGCTGTCCCAGATGGTGGGCATCGTCGCGGTGGCCGTCGAATTGTGGGTCCGGTCGGTCTGCGCCGAGTGCTGGTAGAAGCGGTTCGGGTAGGTCTCCGCCATGACGGCGGCGTAGTAGTTGTCGCACACCGTCCATCCCGGGGCGGCCTGTGCCCAGAACTTGAGGTCGTCCGCGGTGTAGTAGCCGATCGCGAAGTCGTCGTTGTCGCCGGCGCGGAGCCATCCGTCGCATTTGCCGTTGTTGAACTCGATCCGGCCGCCCTCGTACGAGTGGTCGGGGTCCGGATGGCTGCAGCCCTGGTAGTCGGTGAGGTGATGGGTCCCGTGCGGGACGCCGTAGCGATCCACGTAGGTGAGCCCCGCTTGCCGGCCGTTGCTTCCTGGAAGCCAGCCCGCGAAGTGGTCGAACGAGCGGTTCTCCATCATCACGACGACGATGTGGTCGATCCCGGAGGCGGCCGGGGCGGGCAGGGCTGTGGGCGCGACGTTGGCCGTCAGCTGCCGTGCGGGGCCTTGGGCTGCGGCCGGAACGGCGGCCGCGCCCACCGCGGCCACGGCGGCCGAGGAAATGAAGTTGCGGCGAGAAATAGTCATGGCCCCCCTAAGTTACCGGTCAGTACGGCCCGTCGGGGGTGGTGTCACCAAGCGTTCACTCGGGGTTAGCGGACTTCTCACTCGGCTCCCAGCCGCGCGCCGAGGCGAGCACGGGGAGAACGTGGTCGGTGATGAGCGGCGCGAGGTCCCCGGGCAGCTCGGTGTCGAGGTCGAGCCACCGGAGCTCGGCGATCTCGGCGGACGCACTGATCTCGGCGGGATCGTGCACACCGGGGGCGCTGAAGACGGTGGCCTCGATGTCCGTGCCGGCCTCATTCGCGGCGCGTGCCACCCAGAAGCCCACATACTCGAGCGCGCCCGGGGCCACGTCGATCCCGACCTCCTCGGCAAGCTCGCGGCTCGCGGCCTCGGCGGCGCTCTCGCCCGGCTCGGGCTTGCCGCCCGGGTGCATGAACCGCTCCGTGCCGCGCTTGCGCACGGTCAGGAGCCGGCCCTCACGCGAAAAGACGCAGACGGCTGAGACGACGATCCGGGAAGCCACCCCTCGAGGGTAGCGGCTTGCGCCCCGGACGCGGGCTCCAACCGGCGGCGGTCAGCTCGCGAGGTCAACCCCCGCGTCTTCCGCGATGGCGACGGCGTGGGCGAACTGGGTGTTGTACAGCTCGGCATAGCGGCCGTCGGCGGCGAGGAGTTCGCCGTGGGTGCCGCGCTCCACGATCCGGCCGTCCTCGACCACGAGGATCTGGTCGGCGGCGCGGATCGTCGAGAGCCGGTGGGCGATCACGAGCGCCGTGCGGCCCTCAAGGGCCTCGGTGAGGGCGGCCTGGACGGCCGCCTCATTCGTCGAGTCGAGCGATGCCGTCGCCTCGTCGAGAATGACGACGCGCGGCTGGGCGAGGAGGAGGCGCGCAATCGTGAGTCGCTGGCGCTCGCCGCCCGAAAGCCGGTAGCCGCGCTCCCCCACGACCGTCTCGAGTCCGTCCGGGAGCGCTCGGACCATCGCGTCGAGCCGTGCACGACGCAGCGCGTCCCACAGTTCGTCGTCGGACGCTCCAGGCTGTGCGAGCCGCAGGTTTGCCCCGATCGACTCGTGGAACAGGTGGCCGTCCTGGGTGACCATCCCCACGGTTCCGCGGAGCGATTCGAACGTCGTGTCCCGCACGTCGACCCCTCCGATCCGCACTGCGCCCTCATCGACGTCGTACAGTCGCGCGATGAGCTGCGCGGTTGTGGACTTCCCGGCGCCGGAGGAGCCGACCAGCGCGACGGTCTGCCCCGGATCGACGCGGAACGAGAGCCCGTGGAGCACCTCCTCGCCGCCGCGCGCGTCGAGGACGGCGACCTCCTCGAGCGAGGCGAGGGAGACCTTGTCCGCGGAAGGGTACGAGAAGCGCACGTCGTCGAACTCGAGGGAGACCGGCCCGCCCGGGAGGGCCCGCGCGTCGTCCTTCTCTCGGATCAGCGGCACGAGGTCGAGCACCTCGTAGACGCGCTCGAAGCTCACGAGCGCGCTCATGATGTCCACGCGGGCATTCGAGAGCGCCGTGATGGGCGCGTACAGCTTGGTCAGGAGGAGCGCGAGGACCACGACGTCGCCCGCGGCCATCGTGCCGTTGACGGCAAGCCAGCCGCCCACGCCGTACACGAGGGCGAGCGCGAGCGAGGACACGAGCGTGAGGGAGGTCAGGAACACGAACGCGAGGACCGCGGAGCGCACCCCGATGTCCCGCACGGCCTTGGCCTTGAGCGCGAACTCGGCCGATTCGTCGGCCGGGCGCCCGAAGAGCTTGATGAGCGTGGCCCCTGGCGCGGAGAAGCGCTCGGTCATCTGATTGCCCATCGCGGCGTTGTACTCGGCCGCTTCGCGCCGCATCTCTGCGATCTTCGCGCCCATGCGCCGCGCGGGGAGGAGGAACAGCGGGAGCAGCAGGAGCGAAAGGACCGTCACGAGCCACGACTTCTGGACCATGACTGCGACCGTGAGGATGAGCGAGACGCTGTTGCTCACAATCCCGCTCAGCGTCCCGGCGAACGCGGATTGTGCGCCGATGACGTCATTGTTGAGCCGGCTCACGAGCGCGCCCGTACGGGTCCGCATGAAGAACGCGATGGGCATCTTCTGCACGTGGTCAAACACCGCGCGGCGTAGGTCGAGGATGACGCCCTCGCCGATCACCGCGGAGAGCCAGCGAGCGAGGAGGCTCAGGGCGGCGTCCGCGATCGCGAGAATCGCGATGAGCACGGCGAGGAACGCGACGGGGCCGAGGCCGCTCCGCGCCACGATCGCGTCGATGACCTGCCCCGCGAGGAGCGGCGTCGCGACCGAGACGGCCGCGCCGAGGATCGACACGACGAGGAAGACCAGCAGCCGCCATCTGTACGGTTTTGCGAAGCGCAGCACACGCCTGAACGTGGCCTTGTTGAACGGGGTGGGCCCTTCCTTGGCCTTACCCATCGCGTGCATGTAGCCCCATGCAGCCCGATCCATGCTCATGCGCCGGTCACCGCCCTTTCGCGAGTAAGGATAGGGCCCGGGGCCGACAATCCTGCGCGCGGTTCACCGAAGGCTGAGCGCGTGGCCACGCCGGAGCGGCTGACCTGGCCGGAGAAATTGAAACGCCCGCCGGCTCGCGATTGGGGGGTGCGCGAGCCGGCGGGCTTGTGTTCAAGCATAGACCACGCCCAGCGCATCGTAAAATCAAAGCCGTCGGCATGCCACTGCCCCGGGGACGCACTCCGGCGGCCTGAGAAAAGGTCCTGAATGTCCGTTTCCGCGATTGCTTTCCAACACTGGGTGAGCCAGCTGGCCCCCGGGTCGAGCACCGCGGACGTGTGCAGGCAGTCGGGGGTCAAGCGGAGCACGCTCGCCCAGCAGCTCGTGCGCGGCAAGGTCGCGGAGACCACAGTCGTCGCCGTCGCCCGCGCGTACGGGCGCAACCCGGTCCTGGGGCTCGCCGAGTTCGAGCCGTACACCGAGCTCGCGGCGAGCCTCGCTCCGCCCACGGACGCCGAGGTCCTCAGCCAGACCCCCACGGCGCGGCTCCTCCGCGAGATCCTCGTCCGGGCCGGGAGCCAGTCCCCGCCGACCCCTGCCGGGCTGGTCGGCGAAGCGGCGGGCGTGCGGCAGTGGGTCGAGGCGATTGACGACGGCGAGCTCCGC
>NZ_JBKZWT010000204.1:0-6518 GCF_047759905.1 Sinomonas sp. G460-2
AGCGGGACGACGCCCTCCACGAGCTGGCCGCGGCGCAGTCCGCGAGGTCCGCGGTCATGGATCGGATCCTCTCCGCCCCCGACGCCAAGATCCAGGAGGTCGCGGTGGCTGGCGGCGCGACGATGCTCATCGCGCACTCGAAGCAGGAGCAGCTCGCGGGTGTCGTCACGATCGGAATGGCTGCCGCGCCGCAGGGTCAGGACTACGAGCTGTGGCTCATCGACGCGGGAGGGACGGCGAAGGCGGCCGGCCTCGTCGCCGCGGGGGATGGTTCCACGTGGAACGAGCTCCCCGGCGGGATCGACGGCGCCGCGTATCTCGGCGTGACGGTCGAGCCCAAGGGCGGCTCTCGCCAGCCGACCACAAAGCCGATCCTGCTCGAGTCCCTGGCCTGACGCGGGTCCAATCCGGTCCAATCCGGTCCAATCCGGTTGGGCGGCGGCTCCGAAGTGTCGGTGCGGGCACACCGCACCGACACGGTCGGAAGCTCCGGCGAAGGCCTGGAACTGGCTCCCCTGGTTCCGAAGGCGCAGGCCGGAAGTCAAGTTAGGAGCAGTCATGTCCACCAACGCCATCTCGCACCGCACGCCGATCCAGCTCGCCGCCATGGTGGTTGGCGCGGTCTTCCTCCTCGTCGGGATCTTGGGCTTCATTCCCGGCATCACGGCTGGGGCCATCGGCTTCGCGGGGATGGGATCTCACGCGATGCTCTTGGGCGTCTTCCAGGTCTCCGTGCTGCACAACATCGTCCATGTGCTGTTCGGCGTCGCGGGCCTCGCGCTCGGTCGCACGGCCGGCGGCGCGAAGGGCTTCCTGACGTGGGGCGGCGCGATCTACCTGGTCCTGTTCGTCTACGGTCTGTTCTTCGGCGGTGACTCCGCGGGGAACTTCGTGCCGGTCAACATGGCCGACAACATCCTCCACCTTTTCCTCGGAGTCGGCATGCTCGTGATCGGTCTCGCGCTGGGACGCAACGTCGCGGCAGCCCGCCGCTGAGCGGGTTTGGCTGCGGGGGGGAGGCGGGTTCCGTCCAGTACGCGTACTGGACGGAACCCGTTCCGTCATTGCGAGGGCAGCAGCGCGGGCATCGGCGGGGCCGCCGGGTCGCGAAGCCAGGTCTGGAAGAAGCTGGCCAGATCCGAGCCCGTCACAGACTCGGCGGCGTGGATGAAATCGTCCGTCGTGGCATTGCCATAGCGATGCGCCGCCGCGTACGTGCTGAGGATCCGGAAGAAGGCCCCGTCGCCCACATGCACCCGCAGGGCCTGAAGGGCCATCGCGCCCCGGTTGTAGACGCCGCCGGTGAAGAGGTCGGAAGCGGGCGGGGAGACCGGGGCTGAGGATCGGGCATCCTCGAGATAGCCGGTCGCGTCGGCGGATCCGGGCTTGACTCCGAGCAGCCCGAGAGCCTTGGCTGAGGTCAGGCCGCTCGCGGAACTCAGGCCCATCGCGGCGAGGATCTGCGCGTCTGGCACGGGGTGGCCGTCGGGCTCGAACAGGCGCCGCAGGATCGGCAGGATCTGGTCGGCGGGAAGGTCCGCGTGGTTCAGGAGCGTCGCGTAGTCGGGCGCGTTGAGCTCGTAGCCGTATTGGGTGGTCATGAGGCCCGTGAGGAAATCGCGCTGGCCCACGTGTTCGAGCCACAGCCAGCTCAGGTACGTCGCGAAGCCTTCGTTGAGCCAGATGTCGCTCCAGCTGCTCAGCGTCACGGAGTCCCCGAACCACTGGTGGGCCAGCTCATGCGAGATGCCCTCGGCGGCTGTCTCCTGGTTCATGCTGAGCACCTGGCTCCCGTAGACGGGCCGGGTCTGCGTCTCGAGCGACCAGCGGAAGCCCGAACTCACGACCACGGCGCCCGCGGTGTCGAAGGGGTATGGGCCGAGGATGCTCTCGAAGTACGCAATCATGTCCGGCAACTGCGCGAACCGTGCGCGAGCGCTCGCCGCGAGATCCGCGGGCGCGTACACGGTGACGGGCAAGCCTTGCGGGCCGATCTCGGCGATTGCGTCGAAGCGCCCCACGTCGACGGTCGCGAGGTAGCTCGCCATCGGCGCGACGGACTCCCATGTGAAGGTCGTCCCGGAGCCGCGAGGCGTCGAGCCGCGCAGCGTCCCGTTCGCCACCGCGGTGTAGCCGGTCGGCACGGTGAGGGCGAATGAATACGTGGCCTTGTTCCGGGGAGTGTCGTTGACGGGGTACCAGGTTCGCGCCCCCGACACCTCGCTCGCCACGTACACCTCGTCCCCGTCGTGGTGCCAGCCCACTTTGTCTGCGCCCGTGCGGTTGCCGCTCGGGTCCGCGATGGGCTGGGGGGTCCCGCTGTACATCACCGCGACCGTGAAGTGCGCCCCCGACGAGACCGGATGGGCGGGCACGACGATGAGCTTGTCGCCTTGCCGGCTGGGGGCGGCCACTTGGCCGTCGACGGTCACCTCGTGCACGTCGAGGCCCACGAGGTCGAGGGAGAAGCGGGGCAGGTCCGCCGTCGCGTGGGCGTCAATCGTCGCGGTCCCGGAGAGCGAGCCCCGCGCAGGGTCGATGTCGAGGGCGAGGCCGTAGTGATCGGCCGCGTAGCCCGCGTTCCCGAGCTCGGGGTAGTACGAGTCGCCGGCGCCGGGCAGGGTCGCGGTGGCCGTCACGCCGCTCCCCGGGGTGCATGCGGCGAGGGCGAGCGCGAGGCTCAGCGCGAGCGCCGAAACGAGCACCGGCCTCGAGGCCGTGGTCCACAGACGACGGCGCGTGCGGGCTGCCCTGACCATCGGCCCTGCCTCGGGACTCAAAGGGGAACGGACTCTCAGCGTAGCCGCGCGCGGCCCGGCGCACGAGGCTCGGGGCGCCCGCCCGCGGGGCCTTGACCGCAGCAACGGTAAGCGGTAACTTACTGTTCGTGGCAACTTACGGACGGCAGGACGAGGTGTGGGACGCGATGGGCGATCGCACCCGCCGTGCCATCCTCGAACGCCTCGCCGAGCATCCCTGCCCGGTGGGCGAGCTCGCAGCACAGCTTCCGGTGAGCCGCCCCGCGGTCTCCCAGCACCTGAAGGTGCTCAAGGAGAGCGGCCTCGTCAGCGACGAGACGGTCGGCACCCGAAGGGTCTACCGGCTCAACCCGGCCGGCGTGCAAGCGCTGCGGGACCAACTCGACATGTTCTGGAACCGCGCCCTGGCCAACTACGGCGCGGCGGTCCGCGGCGACGCCGAGGCCGGCGGGCCCGAAAGGAACCCCGAGAGGGATCCCGGGACCGATCCCGAGAAGGAGGAGAAATGACCCTGGCAGCAGAGACCGTGGTCCGCAAGGTGATCACCGTCGAGGCCCCCGTGGAGAAGGCGTTCGCCGTCTTCACCGAGCGATTCGACGACATCAAGCCGCGCGACCACAACTTGCTCACCGTGCCGATCGCCGAGACGGTCTTCGAGCCGCGCGTCGGCGGTCACATCTACGACCGCGGCGAGGACGGCAGCGTGTGCCCGTGGGCCCGCGTCCTCGCCTTCGAGCCCCCGACCCGGGTCGTCTTCAGCTGGGACATCGGGCCCACGTGGCAGCTCGAGACCGATGAGGCCAACGCGAGCGAGGTCGAGGTGCGCTTCGTCGCCGAAGGGCCCGACCGCACGAGGGTCGAGCTCGAGCATCGGAACATCGACCGCCACGGCCCCGGCTGGGAGGGCGTCTACGCCGGCGTCGACAACGAGGGCGGCTGGCCGCTCTACCTGGCCCGCTACGCCGCGCTCGTGAGCGCCTAGCTGCCAGCGCACCGGCAAGCAGGCTCAAGAGGCCGGGCGCGCGTCAGGCGTGCTCGGCCTCGTAGCGCACCTTGATGGCGCCCCGTTTGACCTTGACCTCGAGGATCCGCACGTTCGCGAGGTCCGCGAGCGAGCGCACATGCGTCCCGCCGCACGGCTCGGCGTTGACCCCCTCGATCGTCACGGTGCGGTGGCCGCTCCGGTCCAGAGCCGCGCTCACGGCCCCGCCGCGCGCGAGCGCCGCGTCCATCGCGGACTGCAGCTCGGCCCGCACGGCCTCGCGCAGCTCGGGGGTCGCCAACTCGTCCTCGTGCCCTTCGGGATCGAAGTCGAGCCGCGCCTGGTCGGGGAAGTGGCTGTGTCCCGAATGCTTCCAGCCGCGCGCCTCGCCGAGGGCGCCGAGCACGTGCCCGGCCGTGTGCAGGGCGGCGTGGAGACGGCGCTTCGCCGGGTCCACAGAACAGACGACGGCGGCCCCCACCTCGAGCGCGGGCGCCCCAGCAAGCACCACGAGGCCAGACTCGTCGCGCGCCGGGGTGACCGGCGCGCCGTCGACCGTTCCCTCGTCGGACGGCTGTCCGCCGCCCTTCGGATGGAAGATGTTGGGGGAGACGGCCACCCACGGTACGCCGTCGCCGGCGGCCGTGCCGACGGCAATGACCATTCCGGACGCCTCGGTCAGATACGTGTCGGCGTAGTACGCCTGCTCCTGTCGCGGCTCGCGGCCGGGTGCCACGCTAGCCGCGCCACCGGAGGGTCATGAGGAAGCCGAGGATCGCGACGCCGAAGCCCACGAGGATGTTCCAGTTGCCCAGGATCGGAAGCGGGAACTGGCCCTGCGTGATGTAGAAGACGATGATCCAGAGCAAGCCCACGACCATGAGCGTGAACATCAGGTACTTGTACCACTGCGGCGTGGGGCCAGATGGCTTGGCGCTGCGGCGCTTCTTGTTGCGCGCCTTCCGCTCAGCCGCCTTCGAGCTCTTCTTGAGGGTCTTGTCCGCGCTCTTGTGCGCGCGCGCCGTGGTCTCGGGCTTGTCCGGGGATTCGGGCACTGCTCCTCCTTGGGGCCGCCTTCGGCTGCGCGGGCGCCCGCTTGGTATCCTGCAAGCACCGCCGACGCGCCGGGGTGCCGCTCGCTTGACTGGTCACTGGTTCTGGTAGCCAAGTCTAGCCGCCCGGGGAGTCGGCCCAGCCCACTCCACGATTGGCCGAACATGAGCACCCGCATCCTCGTCATCGACAACTACGACTCGTTCGTCTACACGCTCGTCGGCTATCTTCAGCAGCTCGGCGCCGAGACGACCGTTGTCCGGAACGACGACGTCTCCCTCGCCGAGGCCGTCGAGCTCGCCGCGTCGCGCGACGGCGTCCTCATCTCGCCCGGACCCGGCAACCCCGCCGAGGCCGGCGTGTGCGTCGAGCTCATCAGGTGGTGCGGCGACAACGTCAAGCCCATGCTCGGCGTCTGCCTCGGCCACCAGGCCCTCGCGGAGGCGTACGGCGGCGTCGTGACCCACGCGCCCGAGCTCATGCACGGCAAGACCTCGCTCGTGGAGCACGAGGGCCGGGGGGTCTTCGCGGGGCTCAAGTCTCCGCTCACCGCGACGCGCTACCACTCGCTCGCCGCCGTCGCGGAGTCCATCCCGGACGTCCTCGAGGTCACGGCGCACACGCACTCCGGCGTGGTCATGGGCCTTCAGCACAGGACGGCCCCGCTGTGGGGCGTGCAGTTCCACCCCGAGAGCGTCCTCACGGAGGGCGGCTACCAGATGCTCGGGAACTGGCTCGAGTCGCTCGGCCTCGCCGGCGCGGCCGCGAAGGCCTCGACGCTGAGCCCGCTCATCCACGCCGAGGCGTAGGCCCGCGGCGAAGACGAGCCCGCGGCGAGGACAGGCCCGGCTACGGGAAGCTGATCCCGCTGCCGTTCTTCTTGTCGGTCGGCGTGGGGCTCGGCGAGGGGCTCGGCGTCGCGCTCGGCGAGGGCGGCGCTTGCGCCACGGAGAGCGTGACCGTCCCGCCCTGGTCGATGAGGCCGTTGGCCGCGACGCTCTGGTCCGTGACCGTCCCCGGCTGAGCGCTCGTCGAGACCACCTGGTTCACCTGGGCCGCGAGGCCGAGGGCCGCGAGGGCGGCCTTGGCGTCATCGGCCGAGCGTCCGCGGAGATCCGGGACCACGACCTTGCCCGTCGAGATGGTCAACGTCACTTGGGCGCCGATCGGCACGGTCGTGCCCACGTCCGGCGAGACGCTGATCACGTGCCCCGCGGGCACGGTCGCACTGTTCGCCGCCTTCGACTGGTCCGCCGGCATGAGGCCGAGCGAGCGCAGCGTGTCCCGCGCGCCCGCCTCCGTGTTGCCGATCACGCTCTGCGGGATGACCGCCGTGGACGGGCCGGTTGAGATCTCGATGACGATCTTCGAGCTCTTGGGAAGCTGCGAGCCCGCGGCCGGCAGCGTGTCGATCGCGAGGCCCTTTGCGACGTCGGCGCTCGGCTTCTGCGAGAACTCGGGCTGGAGCCCCAGCTGGGTGAGCTTCGCGAACGCGTCGGTGTCCTTCATCGTCGCGACGCTCGGAACGCTCACGTAGACCACGGCGGGCGGCTGATTGAGGTACGTGTAGAGCCAGAATCCGCCGCCGCCCAGCACGAGCAGCGTGACGAGGAGGAGGACGGCGATCCAGCCGCGGTGGCGGCGCGGGCGCTCGTCGTCTGCCTCGTCCGCGTCGTCGAACCCGAGCAGGGCGTCCGCGTCCGACGGCGGCACTTGCGGGAATT
>NZ_JBKZWT010000205.1:0-6508 GCF_047759905.1 Sinomonas sp. G460-2
GACACCGCGCTCGGTCGCGTTCAACGTCCACGGCTTCCGCGTCGGGGTGCACCGCGGAACGGGCGAACTGCAGATCCTGCAGAGCGTCCAGCCCGCGGACGCCGGGGTCGTGGTCAATCCGCGGCAGTGCCGGGGCCAGGTCGAGGGCGGGATCGCGCAGGCGCTCGGCGCGGCACTGTGGGAGAACGTCCGGATCGACGAGACCGGGCGCGTGACCACGGACATCCTCCGGCAGTACCACATCCCGACGTTCGCGGACGTCCCGCGGAGCGAGGTGTACTTCGCGGAAACCTCGGACCTGCTCGGGCCGCTTGGGGCGAAGTCCATGAGCGAGAGCCCGTTCAACCCCGTGGCTCCCGCGCTCGCGAACGCGCTCCGGGCCGCCACGGGGATCCGGTTCACGGAGACGCCGTTCACGCGGGACCGGATCTACCTCGCCCTCAAGGAGGCGGGGCTCGCCCTCCCGGTGCAGCGGGCCGCCCTGCAGCCGGGCGTGCCAGCCGGCGCCGTGATCGGTTGATGGCTGCCCCGCCGCGCTCCCGTCCGGTTGAAGTTTCCCAATCGGCCGGGGGCGCGGCGCATCGTGGCTTGTGACTGTGTCGGGTCCCGATAAGTGGGCAGGAGTACGGGTAGACCCTTGACCCAGTGCCGAACCGCTCGTTAGAATTTCGTGTATCAAAAAAACTTTTCCGGATTGCGAAACTGTACTCCGGAATCAGTCCAGAAAGGGGAGGAAGATGCCCACGAAAGAGACCAACCAGCTTGCACCCGCGCAGGAGTCGGCGGCCGTCGAGCGCTACATCCCCCGGGAATGGACTACGGACCCGGACTTCGCCGTGAGCGATGAGCGGCACGAGCGGCGCGGCTGGTTCACGCGCATGCTCGGCTGGCTCGCCGCACACTGACCCGCACGCGAAAAGGGGCTTCGACGCTGAACGTCGAGGCCCCTTTTCGCGTGCTGCGATGGTCAGATCGTGGCAGCCTCGCGCGCAAGCCACGGGTAACGCTCGACGTCGAGGCCGGCGTAGTCCGGGTCGAGGTAGATGTGCAGCCGTTGGATCTTGAAGTCCCAGATCTCGAAGATGTTGCAGAAGCGGCCCGCGCCCCATTGCGGGCTCCCGGCTTGCCACGCGCCGTCGCGGTGCTTGCCACGAGTGAGCCCCTCGACGGCGACCGTCGTCCCGCCCGAGAACACGAAGTTCAGGTGCGAGGTCGTGTGGTCGATCCATTCGAAGGTGCTCGCTAGGTCTCCGAACATCTGGCCCACCTGCTCGACGCCCTTCGCGAGCCCCCATTTGGGGAACCACACCATGCAGTCGTCGGCGAAAAGGCTGAGGATCGGTTCCCCGTTGCCGCGCGTGCCTCCGCGGTCGAAGGTGTTGAAGTACTCGAGGATGAGCGCCTTGCGCTGGTCATCGGTCATGGTCTGGGTCGAGATGGTCATGGTTTCCTCCGGTATCTGGGTGTGCTGACGGTCCCTTCTGGGGGAGCCGGAAGCTGTGGGTCAGTTCTGCGAGGTCGCGGCGACGGTGGCGCCGAGCGTGTGCCCAGCGGCCGCGGCGTCGGTGAAGTCCTGGCGGAGCTCGCCGAGGCCTTCGATGCGGGTGACGAGGGTCTGGCCCGGCCGGATCCAGCGCTGGGGGTCGCGGCCCAGGCCCACGCCTGCCGGCGTTCCGGTCAGCACGATGTCTCCCGGGAAGAGGGTGACGATGCGGCTGAGTCCCGCGATGAGGCCAGCGACGGGGAAGATCAGCTGGCTCGTCCGGGCGTTCTGCACCTGCTCGCCGTCAAGCCAGCATTCGATCCCGAGGTTGTCGGGGTCGGCGAGCTCGTCGGGCGTCACGAGCCACGGACCCGTCGGGGTGAAGCCAGGGAAGGACTTGCCGAGGCCGAACTGCGGCGCGGGGCCGGACAGCTGCAGGACCCGCTCCGAGATGTCCTGGGCGATCATGACGCCGGCCACATGGGACCAGGCTTCGTCCGCGGCGACGTTGTGGGCCTCTCGCCCGATCACGACGGCGAGCTCCGCCTCCCAGTCCGTCTTGCCTCCCTCGGGCAGGACGACCGTGGTGTTCGGGCCCGTCAGGCTCGAGAGGAACTTGGGAAACACCGGCGGGAGCGACTCCGGCGCCTCGAACCCCGATTCGGCGGCGTGGTCCCGGTAGTTGAGGCCGACCGCGAAGATCTGCTTCGGGGCCGGCGACGGGGCGCCGAGTCCCGCGGGGTCGATAGGTACCTCCCGCCCGGGCGCGGCGGCGGCGGCCCATTCCACGAACTCTTCCCAGCGATTCAGGATGTCCGCCGGGTCGGGCCCGAAGACGCCGTCGCTCGCGCTGTAGACGTCGAACCACCGGTCGTTGCCGAGGCTGAGGACGGTCCGACCGTCGAGGTTGGCAATGCGCATGTCTCTCCTTAGGGAGCTCGGCCCGCCGGAGGCAGTCCTCCGGCGGGCACGGAGCAGATGGTTCTGGGGAAATCAGTCAGCCGGCGACGGCGGCGGACGGCTCCGCTGGCACGGCGACTTGAGCACCGGGTCGGCCGAGGATCGTCGCGAGCGCGGCGCGGAGGGCGGACGCGGGGTCGGCGGGCCGACTTTCCTGTCGCCAGGCGATGACGCGGTCCGGGCGCACGAGGAGGCACCCGTCGTCGTACGTTCCTCTGACAGCGGCCCAGTCGCCGAGGACGTCGTCGTAGTCGCCGCGGGCGGCGATCTGCGCGACGCGGATCGGCACGCCCGTCTCGGCGGCGACGATCGCGGCGGCCTCGGACCAGGCCGGGTCCGCGATCCCGGTGACGAGGGTGAAGTGGCCCTTGCCCACAACGTCGATGGTCGAGACGCGGTCGGTCCCGTGTTGGAGCCACGCATGCGGGATGGGGGCGCCGGGCTTCGACGTCGGCTGATAGTAGAGCTCCCGGTCGCGCTCGGAGTCCGGCCACGGCGTGCCGTCGTCGAGGACCGCCGTGGATTCGTAGCGCTGCCCCAGCTCGACGCCGTGGGCGTTGAACTGGTAGTTCTGCAGCTCGATGGCGGAGGCCAGGTCCTCGCGGCGCCGCGCTCCCGTGGGGGTGGCGGAGAAGAGCTCGTCGACGTTTTGCCAGCCGTCGTCGAGGGACTGGCCCGGGCGGAAGCCGAGCGCCTTCGCGACGGGCGCCATGTCCTGGACGCTCTTCATGGCGCGGTCCACGACCTGCTGACCGACCGGCTGGCGCTCCCGGGTGTAGCTCTCGAGGAGGGCCGGGCTTGCGTCGCCCCGGAGCACGAACGCGAGCTTCCACGCGAGGTTGAACGAGTCCTGTACCGACGTGTTCGAGCCGAGCCCGTTGGCCGGCGGGTGCCGGTGCGCGGCATCCCCGACGAGGAAGGCCCGGCCCTTCTGGTACTCCTCGGCGACCATGTGATTGATCTGCCACCTCGAGACGGCCTTGATCTTCACGTCGATGTCGGGGTCGCCGATGGTCGAGCGCACCCGCGCGAGGAGGGCCTCTTCGCTTGTGTCCGGTTCGCCGTCGGCCGGGTCGTACATCGAGAGGTTGACCCACTCGGTAAAGGGACGCACGCAGATCCACGTTCCGGACCCGACCCAGTAGTCGTTGCCGGGCTGGGTCATCCAGTACAGGACGCCGGGCCGGTGCTCGGTGTACTTCGTGAGGTCCGCCTCGACCCAGATGTTGAGCGCGGCGCCGAGGCCCATCTCGCCCTTGAAGGCGAACCCCAGCTGCTCGGCGACGGTGCTGCGGGCCCCATCCGCGCCGACGACATAGAGCGCGCGGATGGTCTCTTCCACCCCGGTCTCGCGGTGGCGGACCACGGCCGTGACGCCGTCGGCGTCCTGCTCGACGGAGACGAGCTCGGTCAGGAAGCGGATATCGGCGCCCCGCGATTCGGCTGCGCTGCGGAGGACCGGCTCCAGGATGTGCTGGGGCGCGTTGCACATGCTCGTGGGGCTCGCGGCCTCGTAGTCGGCTTTGCGGCGAACGCCCGTGCCCCAGGTCTGGAGCCGCGCGATCTCGGTCCCGGCGAAGCTCGTGGCCCACACGTTGTTGGACATGAGCTCGTTCGGGGTCGCGATGGCGCGCACCTCGCCCTCGATCCCGAGGTCGCGGTACACCTCCATGGCGCGCTGGTTGGTGATATGCGCTCGGGGCGAATTCGCGGTGCCGGGATAGCGGGTCACGGTGAGGGCTCGGACGCCGTAGGAGGCGAGGAGCGCGGAGAGAGTGAGGCCGGCGGGGCCGGCGCCGACGACGAGGACGTCAGTGTCGATGGTCATGAGCGAACAACTCCTCCGGCAGCACGTGCCGATCGGGATGAGAGCTGAGCGGCTGCGTTGGGGCTCTGCGGCCCCGTTGGCGCAGTCTGCCTCCCTCGAGTTGCTCAGTTCCGGCTGTTTCGAGGAAGGTTATGACCACGGTAGAGCCGCATCTTCGACAAAAGCAATAGTTTTCGAAAATCAATCGTCTGCGACGAGGCCGGAGGCCAGGAGGATGTCTGTCGTCCGCGAAATGTGCGTGTCGAGGAGTTCGCACGCGCGCGCTGCGTCCCGCGCGAGGGCCGCCGCCATGATCTCGCGGTGCTCGGCGCCGACATTGCGCTCGCGGCCTTGGCCGAGCGGCACCGACAGTCGCTGGTACAGCTCGGCCGG
Source organism: Sinomonas sp. G460-2 (assembly GCF_047759905.1). Taxonomy (NCBI): domain Bacteria; kingdom Bacillati; phylum Actinomycetota; class Actinomycetes; order Micrococcales; family Micrococcaceae; genus Sinomonas; species Sinomonas sp. G460-2. The sequence continues at coordinate 4,644 of NZ_JBKZWT010000205.1, forward strand.
CGCGCGCAGATCGTGGGCGATCCCGACGAGCAGCGGGTTCGCGCATCCCGCCAGGAGCGCTTCGTGGAAATCGGCGTGAGCCTGGGCCCACTCGTCGGACATCACGGGCGGGTCTTCCGCCGTGAGCATGGGCGTTGAAGCGAGCCTGTGATGGGCGGCGAGCAGCTCGCTCTCCCACGTGAGATCGCCCTCCTCGATCGCGTGCCGCAGGACGGCGACCTCGATTTCGCGCCGCGCCGCCGTGAGGTTCTTGAGGCCGGTCTCGGTAATGGGGGTGACGCGGAATCCCCTCCTCGGCTCGGAGCGGACGAGCCCCTGCTCCACGAGGCGCGAGAGGGCTTCGCGCAAGCTGCCGACGCTCGCGTCATAGGTTGCGCCGAGCTCGGCGAAGCGCAGCTTCTGGCCAGGTTGGAGGCGTCCGCCGAGGATGTCCTCGCGGAGACGCTCGTAGGCCTGCTCGTGCCGCGTTCTCAGGGGGACCGTCATGAACCGATGTTATCGAAGATTCTCGGGTTTCCCCCGCCTTTGCTGCGCAGAGGGGCGTGAAGCGCCTTGGATGGGTCCCCTCGGAGAGCTCCGATGACGAATTTTCGAAAAAACTCTGGACAGGCGAAAGAACGGGCCCTACGGTGTATGGCATGCGCCACATTCGCCGTGACTGACCCCGGCGGACGCGCCCGCTCCCTCTCCCCACCGTGTTTCCATCCACAAGGAGCTGTCATGGCCGACAACCGCAAGCGTCGCCCGATCAACCGCCCAAAGTTCCACCACACAACCTTTGCGACGACGAAGTTGCACGAGATGGTCGAGTTCTACGAGAAGGTCGCGGGACTCGAACCAGTTCACTACGGCGACGAGGCGGCGTGGCTCACCAACGACGACGCCAATCACCGCATCGCCCTTCTCGCCCTCCCGGGCCTGAAGCTCCCTCAGGACAAGGGGCACACCGCGGGCCTTCACCACACGGCCTTCGAGTACGAGAGCTTCGACCAGTGGATCGACAACTACCTGCGCCTCAAGGCGGACGGCATCGTCCCGTTCCTCAACCTGGACCACGGCATGACGATGTCGATGTACTACCAGGACCCCGAGGGCAACGGCGTCGAGATCCAGGTCGACACGTTCGGCAATTGGCACGCGTCCAAGGAGTGGATGTGGTACTCGGCCGAGTTCGCCAAGGACCCGATCGGCGCGCACTTCGATCCCGACAAGATCGCCGAGGCGCGTGAGCGGGGCCTCTCCTTCGAGGAGATCCACCGCCGCTGCCGCGAGGGCGAGTACAAGCCCGAGGTGATCCCCGAGGTCTACCTCCCCGAGTTCTGGTGAGCTCGGACCGACCGCAGGCCGCGCAGCTGCAGCCCTTCCCGGTGGGGGACCGCCTCATTGCCGAACAGAGCGGGATGGGTCGAGACTAGGACGATGCCAGACTTCCGCGGCATCCTGCCGGCGGGCTTCACGCGCTTCTCAACGGACGGACTGCCGGACGGGCGGCGCATTCCCCAATGGGAGGAGCACAACGCCCGCGCCCTCGTCGGACTGACCGCGACGACCAACGGCGGGGCGCCGCTGCGCGCCGCGGAGCTCAACCTCGCCCTCCCCCAGCTCCAGCTCGCGCGCGTTACCGGGACGGCGCATCGGGTCGAGCGCGACGAGGCGCAGATCGCCGCGAACCCGGCGAGGGGAATCGTGGCCTACTTCGCGCTCGACGGGGCGGGGTCCTTCTACCACCGCTACGGCTGCGAGACGATCGCTCCGGGCCAGGGGATCGTCATAGACGCGGACCAGCCCTTCGAGCGAGGCTTCGCCGACGGCCTCACGGAGCTCGCGCTCAAGGTGCCGCGGGCCGCCGTCGTCCGCCTCCTGGG
>NZ_JBKZWT010000206.1:0-6504 GCF_047759905.1 Sinomonas sp. G460-2
GCGCTCTCGCCGGCGCTCATCCTCGGGGCGCCGGCCACGGCGTCGACGGGATCGGCCGGCACGGGCAGCGGGATCCTTGGCCTTGGCTCAGGTACCGGCAGCGGCGTCCTTGGCCTCGGTTCAGGCACGGGCAGCGGCATGCTCGGCCTCGGTGACCTCGGGTTGGGTTCCCTCGGCGCTCAGACCGCTACCGTCCCCTCCGTGGGCGGCAGCGGCCTCGGCCTCGGCGATCTCGGCCTGGGCGCCCTCGGCGCTCAGCCCGGTACCGTCCCCTCCGCGGGCGGCAGCGGGGTCCTCGGCCTCGGTGACCTCGGCCTCGGCGATCTCGGCCTGGGCGCCCTCGGCGCTCAGCCCGGTACCGTCCCCTCCGCGGGCGGCAGCGGCACGGCCGGTACGCCGGCATCTGGCGCTGGCTCGTCAGGGTCCGGAACGTCCGGCACTCTCCTGACCAGCACCGGAACGGGCGCCACGGGCGCAACGTCGGCCTCAGGCACCGGCTCGCTGAGCACCGGCGCACTGAGCACTGGCTCGCTGGGCATTGGCAACTCCGGTCTGGGCTCGTCAGGCACCGGAACGTCGGGCGCCCTCTTGGCCCGCACCGGAACAGGCACGGCGAGCGGTTCGACCGGAGCGAATGCCCCGGCCGGAGCGAGCGGAGCCGCGGGATCGACCGCGACCGGCACGCTTCCGCAGCTGTGCGCAGCGCTCAGCTCGTCCGTGGGCGACATGCCTTCCCTCACCGTCGAATTCGCCCTGATTCTCGCTGCCGCCGCGCTACTGCTTGGCATCGGCATGGGCCTCGCGCTCGCGGGACTCGGCGGCGGTCTCGCCCTGCGGCGGTTCCGCGCCGCGTCGATCTCCTAGGCCCGTTCCCGGGGATGCCCGCCAGATCAGCCGATCTGGGCAGAGCTGGCTGGCCTCGCGCGCGGCATCCCCGGGGCACGGATACAACGACTCACACGAAGGAATGACTGTCATGAGCAGCATCGGCAACTGGCCCGACCCCCTCTAAATCCGACCCCTCGCTGCTAGAACTACAGCAGAAGGCAGACAGGGCCTCGGACCGCGGAAAGTCGACATGAGCCGCGGCCCGGGACGCCCAGCCCCGTGCCCCGCGTAGACAACGGGCGCGACGCGCCGACCGATTCGGGCGGCGCGCCGCGGGTCGACGCGTGGGCCAGGGCTCGGCGCATGGTGGTCTGGCGCGGCGCTGGGGGCCGGGCCAGGCCACCGGGGGCACCACATCGGCTCAGAATAGCCCCGGGAACGCGAACGCCCCGCACCGAACCTTTCCGTTTCGGGCACAGAAGATCTGTACCCGAAACGGCTGGGTCCCGGTGCGGGGCGCCGCGAGGAACGACTACTTGCGGAGCGCGTCCACAATGCCGTTGAGCGTCGCGGAGGGACGCATGACGCCGTACGTCTTCGCGTCGTCGGGGCGGTAGTAGCCCCCAATCTCCACGGCGTGGCCCTGGACGCTCAGGAGCTCACCCACGATCGCCTCCTCCTGGGCGGCCAGCGCCTCGGCGACGGGCGCGAACGCGGCGGCCAGGCCGGCGTCGTCCGTCTGTTCGGCGAGTTCCTTGGCCCAGTACTGGGTCAGGAAGTAGTGGCTGCCGCGGTTGTCGATCGTGCCCAGCTTGCGGCCCGGGGACTTGTTCTCGAGGAGGAACGTGCCCGTGGCGCGATCCAGCGTGTCCGCGAGGACCTGGGCGCGGGAGTTGCCGGTCGTCGTTGCGAGGTGCTCGAAGCTCACCGCAAGCGCGAGGAACTCACCGAGGCTGTCCCAGCGAAGATAGTCCTCCTCGAGGAGCTGCTGGACGTGCTTGGGGGCCGAACCGCCGGCACCGGTCTCGAAGAGTCCGCCGCCGTTGATGAGCGGCACCACGGAGAGCATCTTGGCGCTCGTGCCGAGCTCGAGGATCGGGAACAGGTCCGTGAGGTAGTCGCGGAGCACGTTGCCCGTCACGGAGATCGTGTCCTCGCCGCGGCGGATGCGCTCGAGCGAGAACGCCGTGGCCTCGGCCGGGGCCATGATCTCGATCTGGAGGCCCTCGGTGTCGTAATCCTTGAGGTACTCGCGGACCAGGCCGATGAGGTTGCGGTCGTGCGCGCGGGTCTCGTCGAGCCAGAACACCGCCGGCGTCTTCGACGCGCGGGCGCGCGTCACGGCGAGCTTGACCCAGTCGCGGATCGGCACGTCCTTGGTCTGGCATGCGCGCCAGATGTCGCCCTGCTCGACCACGTGCTCAATGAGGACGTTGCCCGCGCCGTCGACCACCTGGACGCGGCCCGCGACCGGGATCTCGAACGTCTTGTCGTGGCTGCCGTACTCCTCGGCGGCCTGGGCCATGAGGCCGACGTTCGGCACGGTGCCCATCGTCGTGGGGTCGAACGCGCCGTTAGCGCGGCAGTCGTCGATGACGACCTGGTACACGCCCGAGTAGGAGGAGTCCGGGAGGACCGCGAGCGTGTCATGCTCCTGACCGTCCGGGCCCCACATGTGGCCGCCGAGGCGGATCATCGCGGGCATCGACGCGTCCACGATCACGTCCGACGGGACGTGCAGGTTCGTGATGCCCTTGTCCGAGTTGACCATCGCGATCTCGGGGCCGTCCGCGAGACCCTTCGCGACGAGCGCCGTGACGCCCTCGCGGACGTCCTCGGGGAGTTCGTCGAGGCCGTTGAGGATCGAGGCGAGGCCGTTGTTCGGGCTCAGGCCCGCGGCGGCAAGCTGCTTGCCGTACGTCGCAAAGAGCTCGGAGAAGTAGGCCCGGACCACGTGGCCGAAGATGATCGGGTCCGAGACCTTCATCATCGTGGCCTTGAGGTGGGCCGAGAACAGAACGCCCTCCGCCTGGGCCCGAACGACCTGCGCGGCGAGGAACTCATCGAGGGCCGCGGCGCTCATGAACGTGCCGTCCACAACCTCGCCCGCGAGGACCTTGAGGCCCTTCTTGAGGTCCTTGACCGTTCCGTCCTCGAGCACGAGCTGGATCGTGAGGGTGTCGTCAGCGGAGATGACCACGGACTTCTCGTTGTGGCGGAAGTCGCTCGCGTCCATGGTCGCGACGTTGGTCTTCGACGCCGGGGACCAGGCGCCCATCGAGTGCGGATTCTTGCGCGCGTAGTTCTTGACCGAGAGCGGCGCGCGGCGGTCCGAGTTGCCCTCGCGGAGCACGGGGTTCACGGCGGAACCCTTGATCTTGTCGTAGCGCGAGCGGATGTCCGTCTCCTCGTCGGAGGCGGGGTTGTCCGGATAGTCGGGAACCGCGAAGCCCTGCGACTGCAGTTCGGCGATCGCCGCCTTGAGCTGCGGGATCGACGCGCTGATATTCGGGAGCTTGATGATGTTCGCCTCGGGCTTCTTCGCGAGCTCGCCGAGCTCCGCGAGCGCGTCCGAGATGCGCTGCTCCTCGGCGAGATAGTCGCCGAACGTCGCGATGATGCGGCCCGACAGGGAGATATCGCGGGTCTGCACGTCGACGCCCGCGGTCGACGCGAACGCCTGGATAATCGGGAGGAACGAGTGGGTCGCCAGCATCGGCGCCTCGTCCGTGTGCGTATAGATGATGGTGGCCATGGGTGGGCGCCTCCCTGGAGCTGAAGCAGACCGCGGCGCCGGTGTGCGCGGTTCAGCGCTCGCCGCAGTATGCGTGGATGCTGCTATATCAACGTCCTTAACTTACCGGAGCGCGGCACCGGTCGAGGATCGTGACGAAAACGCCGGCGCCGGGCGGCTCATTCGGGGCGTTGGGCGGTTGTCGCTCGCCCAGCGCCGGCCCTACGCTGACGGTGTTCCGTCCTCTGCCGATCGTGGGCAGGGACTATGTCAGTTCGGCGCCCCCGCGACGCCGAAGCGGCGGGACGTCGGCGCAACTGGGGGCGCCGGCATCGGGCCGCACCCAGCCTGCCCGTGCTTGGCACCGGCGGGCACCCACCGCCGTCGTCCGGTGGCGACGGCGGACCATGGTCCTTGTGAGGAGCATCCCCAGATGTCCACCCGTCCGTTCTTCGGGCGTTCCCTCGCGTCCGCCCTGGCCCATGTCGGGCCGCGGCCACCGCACTCCGGGCGCCTGTCCACCCGCTCGAGAAGCGTTCTCGCGCTGGCTGCGGCGTCGGCCATCGCACTCGCGGCGGCGCCCGCCGTCAGCTCAGCGCCCCCGATTCCGGCTGGCGCCGGTGACACCATCGTCACCTCCGGCAGCCCGGCGCTTCCGTTCCCGCAGAACAAGCAGAACGAGCCGTCGATCGCCCGCGACCCCATCTCGGGAACCCTCATCGCGGGCGTCAACGACGAGATCGACCTCGCGCCATGCGTTCAGCGCGCCAACGGCTCCGGTTCATGTCCCTTTACCCCCGGAGTAGGTGTGAGCGGCGTCTACTTCTCGACCGACAACGGGACCTCGTGGAAGCAGCCCACCTACACGGGCTTCTCCGCGCGAAGCGGCACGGCCGCCGCCGGAGGGAAGATCGGAACGCTGCCCAACTACCTCGAGGCCGGGCTTGTGTCCGGAGGCGACCCGGTCGTGGTTGTCGGGCCCCGGCCGGACGCCCAGGGCCACTTCTCGTGGGACAACGGAAGCCGGTACTACTACTCGAACCTGACCAGCAACTTCCCGGGGGCGAACACGCTCGTGACGCCCAACTTCGCCGTGGCGGTTTCCCACACCGATGACATCACGGGCGCCGTCGCGGGCGACAACACTGCGTGGAGCTCCCCGGCCATCGCCAGCGGGCGCCTCAACCCGGTGGTGTTCAACGACAAGAGCAGCATGTGGGCGGACAACGCGGCCTCGAGCCCCCACTTCGGGCGGGTCTACGCCTCGTGGACCTCGTTCCGGGCAGCTAACAACCCGCACACGCCGTCCGAGCCGGAGCCCATCATGGCCGCGTTCTCGGACGACGGTGGCGTGACGTGGTCGGCGCCAGTGCAGGTGAGTTCGGCTCATAACAACGCCCACAACAACGGCCGCCAGGGTTCAGCCATCCGCACGGACTCCAAGGGCAACGTCTTCCTGTTCTTCGAGGGCACCGTGGGGCTGCAGAGCGCGCAGATGATGGCAGTCTCGGATAACGGAGGCCGCCAGTTCAGCACGCCTCGGCCGGTCGCTGCGGTGGCCGACGTGGGCGTCTTCGACGCTTTCGCGGGCCGCTTCACGTTCGACGGCTTCGCCGGCGCGAGGACCAACAGCTTCCCGAGTGTGGACATCGCGAACGGGGCGCCGTTCGGCCAGGGCGCAAGCGACCGGATCCTGCTCGGCTGGAGCGACGCGCGGAACGGCCTCGGGCACGAGGAGTCACTGCTCCAGACCTCCACTGACGGCGGCACGAACTGGTCGACGCCGGTGGCCGTGCAGGCCAGGGGCGACAGGCCCGACTTCACGGCCGTGGCCATCAGCCCGGACGGCCGGAACGCCTACGCGGTGTACGACGCGTTCCACGCCGTGTACTCCGACCTGAGCGCGCCGCGGCCCATGGAAGGTGTCGTCGTCGCCCTCAACGGCGATCTGAGCGGACCGGTGACCGTCCTGCACCGCGGCGTGAGCGGTGACGCCCGCGCGTCGAGCGCGAACAGCCTCGTGAGCGAGTTCATCGGCGACTACAACGCCGCCGTCGCGAGCAACAGCGCGGTCTACCCCGTCTGGAACGACGTGCGCAACGGCGACGACTGCCCAGCCGTGGACGCCTACCGCACGGCCCTGCGGACGCCCGCGGGCTCGGCCGCGAACGCGTCGAGCGCCGACTGGGGCGAGGACAGCCCCACGGCGGCGAGCACCGACACGACCCCGCCGCGGCCGTTCCCGCCGGCGGCGTGCGGCGCCCGTTCACGGTTCGGCAACTCCGACGCCTTCTCGGGGGTGTTCAGCCGCTGACTCGATAGGTGAGAAGTTCAGTTCCGTCGGCCTCGTCGCCATCGTCCGGCGCGACGTGGAGCAGCGTCCCCTCCGCGTCGCGCGTCAGGACGAACGGGTTGCGCATGATCGTGTGCCCGGCCGTGCTGAACGCCGGCACCGGCACCTCGGCCGTGATGCGGCGTTCGGACGGACGGACGACGGCGATGCCTCCTAGCTCGAAGACCGCACCTCGGGCGTCCCGAAGCTCGGCGATGCCGCCGCACACGAGCCGACCGCCGCCGTCGTACTGGGCGTCCTGGAAGTCGACGTACGCGCTCGGGTTGTCCCATGACTCCGCCTCGGCGACGTTCGCGCCGTCGCGCGTCTCGCCGTCGCCCGCCGCGCCGTCGCCTGTCCCAGGGCCTCCGAGGTCCCAGCGGTGGAACCGCCGCGATCCCCAGCTCGCGCCGTACAGCGCGCCGGACTCGGGATCCGCGGCAAGCCACGAGACGTGGTCGCCGACCGCGAACCGCCTCGCGGGCACAAGCGTGCGCGTGTCGATCGTGTAGACGATGCTCCGGCTGCCCGCGCGGTACTCGGCGACGGGCACCCAGAGGAGCCCGGCGGCCGCGTCGATGCCGCCGGGGTGGTACACGTCGCCGTCGCC
>NZ_JBKZWT010000207.1:0-6479 GCF_047759905.1 Sinomonas sp. G460-2
CGCCTCGGTCGCCGCCTCGGGCGCCTTGCCAGCGCGGGCCGCGCGGATCTTCTCGATCGCCGCCTCGGCCTGGGACCGGACGCCTGCCGGGACCGACTCCGTGGACTCGGGATTGCCGACTACAGCGCGCTCGAAGGCCTCGTCGCCCGCGAAGCCCTCGGGCCTTTCCGCCGAATCCTCGTCCTCGTCGCGGCCGAACATGCGGCGCTTCTTCCGCGGCTTCTTCTCCTGCTTGGCCGCCTCCTCGGCCCGCCGCTCCGAGTCGTACAGGTAGCTGCGGTCGTGCCCCTCGCCTTCGGGCTCGCGCAGGTCCACTCCCACGAGGTGGTCCCACGCCGAGCGCAGGCGCCGGGGAATCGCCGTGAACGGCGTGGCCGTCACGATGAGCAGCGAGACGAACGCAAGGAAGCCGTAAACCACGAGCGGCACGGCCGGGTGGATGCCCGCCAGGAGCGAGGCCGCGAGGAAGCCCAGCATCCCGCCCGCACGGCGCAGGCCGTCGAAACCGTCCGCGACGGACGGGAGGCCGCCGAGCACATGGGCGAGGCCCGTCCCGGAGAAGGCCATGATGAGGAATCCGATGCCTACACGGTTGTTGCCCCGCTGGTCCTCGGGGTGCCGGAACAGGCGGAACGCGCACACGGCGAGCATGAGCGGGAGGACGAGGGCGATCCAGCCGAACGTCCCATTCACCACCGCGTAGACCACGTCGGGGAACCAGCCGTGCCAGCCCCACCAGGCAAACGTCGCGATGAACACCGCGAGCACGAGGTTGAAGAGGCTGGCGCCGTCGCGGCGAGCCTGCGGATCGAGGTCGCTCACGTCCGTGCCGATCCGCCGGACGCCCGCGCCGACCGTGTGGGCAAGCCCCTGCCAGGCACCGCCGACGACGCGCGTGAGCCACGGCTGCCCCGAGTCGCGACTCGTGACGGCCGCCGAACGGCCGGTCGGGCGCTTCTTCGCCGGGCCGGTCTTGGACGCACCCGATCGATTCGTGGTGCGTGGCGCAGAGGAGGTACGAGTCGCCATGGTCCCTACGGTAACGCGAAGGGCCGCCGAAACCCGGGAGAACCACGGGTCGGCGGCCCCCTTTCGCGCGGGGCTGCTCAGGCCTTTGGGCTGCTCGAGCCCTGGTCGCTCAGGCCTCGAGCACCACCGGGATGATCATGGGGCGGCGGCGCAGCTTGCGGCTGACCCATGTGCCGATGACGCGACGCACCACCTGCTGGAGCTGGTAGGCCGTGTGGTCGGGCTTCGAGAGGATGGCCTCCTCGAGCGCCTCGTTGACCTTCGGGATGATGTCGTCGAACACGGCATCGTCCTCGGCCACGCCGCGCGCGTGGATCTCGGGGCCAGAGACAACCTTGCCTGTCGAGCGGTTCACGACCGTGATGACCGAGATGAAGCCCTCGTCGCCGAGGATTCGGCGGTCCTTGAGGTCCGCGTCCGTGATGGCGCCGACGCTGCTACCGTCGACGTACACGAAGCCCACCTCGACCTGGCCGACGATCTTGGCCTTGCCGTTTGCGAGGTCGACGACCGTGCCGTTGTCTCCGAGGATCACGCTGTCCGGGTCCATCCCCGTCTCGAGCGCAAGGTTCCCGTTGGCGATGAGGTGGCGGGTCTCGCCGTGCACGGGCATCGCGTTGAGCGGCTCGAGGATGTTGTAGCAGTACAGGAGCTCGCCCGCGGCTGCGTGGCCCGAGACGTGCACCTTCGCGTTCCCCTTGTGCACGACGTTCGCGCCGAGCTTGAGAAGCCCGTTGATGACGCGGAACACGGCGTTCTCGTTGCCCGGGATGAGCGAGGACGCGAGGATCACCATGTCCCCCGTGCCCACCTGGACGCGGTGGTCGCCGTTCGCCATGCGCGACAGCGCCGCCATGGGCTCACCCTGGGACCCCGTGGACATGAGCACGAGCTGGTGGTCCGGGTAGTCGTCGATGTGCTTGATGTCCACGAGGATTCCCGGCGGGACGTCCAGATAGCCGAGCTTCGAGGCAATCGTCATGTTCCGCACCATCGAGCGGCCCACGAAGGCGACCTTGCGCCCGTGGTGATGGGCGGCGTCGAGCACTTGCTGCACGCGGTGAACGTGCGAGGAGAAGCTTGCCACGATGATCCGCTTGCGGGCCTGCCCGAAGAGCCGGTCGAGGACTGGGCCGATCTCCTTCTCCGCCGTCGTGAACCCGGGGACGTCCGCGTTCGTCGAGTCGGCCATGAGCAGGTCCACGCCCTCCTCGCCGAGGCGGGCAAAGTGGCGCAGGTCCGTGATGCGGCCGTCAAGCGGGAGCTGGTCCATCTTGAAGTCGCCCGTGTGCAGCACGGTGCCGCCCGCCGTGCGGATGAACACGGCGAGCGCGTCCGGGATCGAGTGGTTGACGGCCACGAACTCGGTCTGGAACGGACCGAAGTCGAGGACCTGGCCCTCCTCGACCACGCGCAGCACTGGGGTGATGCGGTGCTCGGCGAGCTTGGCCTCGACGAGCGCAAGGGTGAGCTGGGAGCCCACGAGCGGGATGTCGCGGCGGTGCCGCAGCAGGTAGGGGACGGCCCCGATGTGGTCCTCGTGGCCGTGCGTGAGCACGCACGCCACGACGTCCTGAATGCGGTCCTCGATGTAGGAGAAATCAGGCAGGATGAGGTCCACGCCCGGCTGGTTCTCCTCGGGGAAGAGGACGCCGCAGTCGACGATCAGGAGCTTGCCGTCGATCTCGAAGACGGCCATGTTGCGGCCGACCTCGCCCAGTCCCCCGAGGGGCACGATCCGGAGCGTGCCCTTGGGCAGCTTCGGCGGCGTCGTGAGGACTGAGAGGGCAAGTTGGGTCATTGCTTCTTCTTTCTAGGCACAAGCCTTTGGCTAAGCACCGGCGTTCAGGCGAAATCCATTCCGGCTTCGGCCAGGTCTGCTCGGATGAGGTCGAGCTCCGCGCCGCTGGGCTCGACGAGCGGCAGACGAACGGTGGAGCTGGGCAGGACTCCCTGCCATGTGAGAACTTGCTTCGCAGCGACGGCACCCTGAACGCGGGTCATGATGCCGCGGATCACGGGGTCGAGCTCGAAGTGAATCTTGCGTGCGGCCGCGAAGTCGCCTGCGAGGCCGGCATCGACGAGGGCCCGGAACTGCTTCGTGACGACGTGCGCCGTGACGCTCACGACGCCCAGCGCACCCGCAGCCATCCACGGCAGGGTGAGCCCGTCGTCGCCCGAGTAGACGGCGAGGTCAGTCTTGGCGAGCACGCGCGTGATCGAGGCGAAATCCGCCTTCGCGTCCTTGAGGCCCTTGATGTTGGGGTGCTCGGCGAGGCGGATGATGGTCTCCGGCTGGATCGGGATGCCCGAGCGGCCGGGGATGTCGTACAGCATGACCGGGAGGTCGGTGGCCGAGGCGACCGTCTCGAAGTGGGCCTGAACCCCGGCCTGGCTGGGCTTGTTGTAGTAGGGCGTGACAAGGAGGAGGCCGTCGACGCCGAGCTCCGCTGCGCGGCGCGACAAGTTCACAGAGTGACGAGTGTCATTCGTTCCGGTGCCCGCGATGACCTTCGCGCGGCCTCCCACGGCCTCGAGGACGGCCTTGAACATGCCAAGGTTCTCCTCGTCGGTGAGGGTTGACGTCTCTCCGGTCGTGCCAGTCACCACGAGGCCGTCGCAGCCGTCGTCCACGAGCTTGGCCGCCAACTGTCCGGCAGTCTCGTAGTCGACTTCGCCGTCCTTCGAGAACGGCGTGACCATCGCGGTCAGGAGCGATCCGAAGGTTGCCGTGCGAATGTCAGAGTCAGCCATGGTCAAAACGTTACCCTGTCGCCGCGGCAAGTGGGCAACGGAGACTAGTGCCGGAAACGCTCGAGAGCCGAGCGGAACAGCAGCGCCGAGACGACCTCGGGCCCACTGGTCCGCGCGTGGACCATGCGGTGCCCGTCGGGACCCCAGACCCCGCTCTCGCCGCACGACGGACCCAGCGAGGAGGTCCCGGCGGCGTTGGCAAGGAGTGCGAAGAACCGGCTGTCCATGGCCCGCGCGCCGAAGTGGAGATCTAGCCGCCGTTCCTCCCCCACGACGTACACGGCGGAGGCCGCGTACAGATCGGCTCCCGCCTCCGCGGCCAGGGCGGCGTGGGACGGCAGGGCGACGTCGAAGCACACCGCGAGCGCGACGTTCCAGCCGTCCACTTCGACGAGCGTGGGGCCGTCCCCTGGCTCGAAATAGTCCTGCTCGCTGCCGTGGACGTGCGTCTTGGGCGCGATGAGCGGCACCGCCCCGGGCCGCAGGAGGACCGAGGCCAGTCGCGGCGTCCCGTCGGGCTCGCGCACGGGGGCGCCGACGACGGCGATGATCCCCATGTCCTCGCACGCCGCCTGGATTTCGGCGAGCTGGGCGGACGGATTCGCGAGCCAGCACGATTCGTTGTCGAGCTGCGAGAGGTCATATCCGATGAGCGAAAGCTCGGGGAAGACGGCGATGCGCGCGCCGTGGCCGTCCGCGTCCTCGAGCGCGCGGACGTGCCCCTCCATATTGGCGGCGATGCCGCCTTGGCTCGACTCGTACTGCACGGCTGCGACGGTGAGCTCAGCGGACATGCGGCCATATTAGGCCATCAGGGTAACGCCCTCAGCGGCCGCCCATGAGGACGACGAGCTGCGCCTCGGCGGCTCGGCGCAATCCTTCCGCCCAGGCCGCGAGGCTGCCCGCCGCGAGCGAGAACTGGATGAGCTCCCCCGGGCGCAGAACGTCCAGATCCGCTTCCCCAAGGCGCCGGGCCAGTTCGGACGGTGGGGCGTCTCCCGCAAGCACGAGGCTGTCCGGACGCCACGCTTCCGGGTCCCGAGAGCCGTGGCCCGCCGCCCCGTGGGACAGGTACGGAGCGACGGACCCGGACATCCTGGGCCCCGAGTGCTGTGGAGCGTCCATGGCTCGAGGGTAATCGAAGATATGTTCGAATAGCAAGGCGGGACGCCGTTCGCGATGCCCACAGGTTCTGGATGCCACAAGTTCTGGATGCCACAGGTTCTGAATGCCACCGTGAGAGCATGAGCGCATGGCCGCGCGAACCTCGAAACGGAAATCGCCTGGCCAGCGTTTCGCGGCCGAGCGGCTCCCGGGCGTGGACCTCGCGCGTGGGGCCGCGTTGCTCGCGATGATGGCCACGCATCTTCTTCCGACCATCGCCACCGACGTTGCCGGTCACGCCGAGCCCACGTGGGTGGGCCTGACATTCTCGGGCCGCGCCGCCGCGCTCTTCGCGGTCCTCGCGGGGGTATCCCTCTCACTCGGCCGCGTGCCCGCGGCGGCCAACCGCCTCGGCCTCGCCCTGCGCGCCGCGGTGATCGCCGCCGTCGGACTTTGCTTGGGGATGCTGCAGGTCAACGTCGCCGTGATCCTCGTCCAGTACGCCGTGCTGTTCTGGTGCGCGATACCGGTCCTGCGGCTTGGGCAGCGCGCGCTCGTTCTCCTCTCGGTCGCGTGGATTCTGCTGGCCCCGATCACGACTTTCGAGCTCCGCCCGTGGCTCCTCGGCGGCGCCGACCCCGCGCGGCTCGGGCACAATCCGATGTGGAGCGACCTCGTCGACCCCGGGCGACTCGTCGGGGATCTGTTCGTGACAGGCTTCTACCCCGTCATCGAGTGGTTCGCCTACCTCCTTGTCGGGCTGTGGATCGGAAGGCTCCAGCTGCGGCGATGGGGCGTCCAGGTGGGACTCCTGTGCGGCGGCGCTGGGGCGGCCGCGCTCGCGAAGGGCGCGGAATGGGCGCTCATGGTGCCGCTCGGCGGCCGGGCGGCTCTGCTGGCGACCCCGCAGGCAAGCCACTGGCCGCTCGATGCGATGCTTCGGGCCAACCTGACGGGCCTCGAGCAGACCGGGAGCCCGTGGTGGCTCGCGACCGCCGCGCCCCACGCGGGCACGACACTCGACCTCCTGCACACCGTGGGCACCTCGGCCGCCGCCCTCGGGGCGTTCCTCCTTCTGGCGCGGATTCGGCCGATCGAGAAGATCGGGATCCTCCGACCGCTCGCGGGAGCTGGCGGGATCACCCTCACGCTCTACACCGCGCACGTGTGGGCCGCAGCGTGGTCCGAGGGAGGCGGGACCCCCGGCCTCGAACGAGAGGGGCTCCTCGCCGTGCACATCGTCGCGGCTCTCGCCGTCGGGCTCCTGTTCAGGGCCAACGGGTGGCGCGGCCCGCTCGAATGGGCCACGCACGGCGCATCTCGGCTTGGGCGCATCAAACAGACGACGGCGAGCGGCGGCTCGCGAGCGACGAGCCCACAGCGCTGACAGCTGCAGGCCGCGGCCACCGGGCTTGACCCGGCCGGCCAAAACTTGGCTCCCTCATCTGCTGCCTTGAGCCGCATCCGCTGCCCTGACCCGCAATTGCGTGGGGAATCTGCACCGGAGATGCGGGTCAGGGCAGCAGTCGCGGGCCGGAACGTCCCGCCGGAATGGGATCCGGGGCTCAGCAGCCTTGGCCGTGGGGGTTGGC
>NZ_JBKZWT010000208.1:0-6442 GCF_047759905.1 Sinomonas sp. G460-2
TTCGCACGCTCCACCGCGAGGCGGCACGAGTCCACGCGGTTGACCTGGCCCATGCCCACGCCCACCGACGCGCCGTCCTTCGCGATGAGGATCGCGTTCGACTTCGCCGCCCGGGACGCCTTCCACGCGAAGGCGAGGTCTGCGAGCGTGGCCTCGTCCGCCGGCTCACCCGTCGCGAGGGTCCAGTTCGCGGGGTCGTCGCCCGCGGCGTTGAGCCGGTCCGAGACCTGCACCAGCACCCCGCCCGAGATCTGCCGCAGCTCCGTCGGGTAGCGGTCGTAGCCTTCGGGGAGGGCGAGAAGGCGGATGTTCTTCTTCTTGGAGAGGATTTCGACGGCCCCCTGCTCAAAGTCCGGCGCAACGACGACCTCGGTGAAGATGCCCGAGAGCGTCTCCGCCATGCCCTTCGAGACCGTGCGGTTGGCGGCGACCACGCCGCCGTATGCGGAGACCGGATCGCACGCGTGGGCCTTGCGGTGCGCGTCCGCGATCGGGTCCGCGGAACCAGGCGTCGCGATCGCGATGCCGCACGGATTCGCGTGCTTGATGATCGCGACCGCGGGCTCGTCGAAGTCGAACGCCGCGCGCAGGGCCGCGTCGGCGTCGACGAAGTTGTTGTAGCTCATGGCCTTGCCGTGGAGCTGGTCCGCCTGCGCGATGCCCGCGGGGGCCGCCTTGTCCACATACATCGCTGCCTGCTGGTGCGGGTTCTCGCCGTACCGGAGCACCTCGGAGCGCTCGAGCGCAAGGCCCGCGTAGGCCGGCCAGTCGACCACGCCGTCGCCGTCCTCGTCGAGGAACTGGCTCGCCGTCCACGTCGCGACCGCCGTGTCATAGGACGCCGTGTGCGCGAACGCCTTCGCCGCGAGGCGCTGGCGGGTCTTGAGGTCGAAGCCGCCGGCCGCGGCGGCCGTGACCACCTCGCCGTAGAAGCCGGGATCGACGACGACGGCGACGGCGGCGTGGTTCTTCGCGGCCGAGCGCACCATCGCGGGACCCCCGATGTCGATCTGCTCGACGACGTCGTCCATCGCAGCGCCCGAGCGCACGGTCTCGACGAAGGGGTAGAGGTTGACGACCACGAGATCGAAGGGCTCGATCTCGAAGTCCTCGAGCGTCTTCATGTGCTCGGGCACGCGGCGATCCGCGAGGATGCCGCCGTGCACGCGCGGGTGAAGCGTCTTGACGCGGCCGTCGAGCATCTCGGGCGAGCCGGTGACCTCCTCGACCTCCTGCACGGGAACGCCGGCCGCCGCGATCCGCTTCGCCGTCGAACCCGTCGAGACGATCCGCACCCCGGCCGCGTGCAGCCCCTTCGCGAGCTCTTCGAGGCCTGTCTTGTCGTAGACCGATATCAGGGCACGTCGGATGGGAACACGGTCAAGCTGGATCACGGGGCACTCGTCTCTCTCGCGCGCGGCAGGGCGGGCAGGTGGGTTCCACAGCATTCTAGCGAGGCCCACTCGACGCCAGTCCCGCCGGGGCACGGCCCCCGGCCATGTCGACAACCGCCGCACTGGGGCCCCGAGCCCGCAGTGGGCGCCCTTCCCCGCATTGGGGGCCCGGGCCCGCCACCCCATTGCGGGGAGGCAGCCCCAGTGCGGGGAGGCAGCCCCAGTGCGGGGAGGCAGCCCCAGTGCGGGGAGGCAGCCCCAGTGCGGGGAGGCAGCCCCAGTGGCTCGAGGTTGACCTCCCCATTGAGCTTCGGGCTGACAATCCCGGCGCGGCTCCCTAGGCTGGAGGCGCGAAGAGGCCACGGATCGAAGGAGAACTCAATGGGATTCACGCCGAGCCACGCCATCCTGCGCCTCGTCACCGGGGCGTACCTCATCAATTCGGGCGTCACGAAGCTCTCTCTCGACGAGCAGAAGGCCGAGGCCATCCAGAACATGGCCGCCAACGCGATCCCGCAGGTCAAGCAGATCCCGGCCGCGACGTTCGGCAAGGCCCTCGCCGCGGGCGAGATCGCGCTCGGGTCCGCCCTCGTCCTGCCGATCGTGCCCACGAAGCTCGCAGCGCTGGGGCTCACGGCCTTCGGTGCGGGCCTCCTCGCGGTCTACGCGAAGACCCCGGGCCTCACCCAGGCCGACGGCGTTCGCCCGACCCCCGCGGGTGTGGCGATGGCCAAGGATTCGTGGCTCGCCGCGATCGGCCTCGCGCTCCTCATCGACCGCAAGCACCGCAAGGCGCCGAAGGCGGTCGCCGCGCCGTCCGGGAAGGGCTCGAAGAAGTAGCCGAGCACGCGCCGTCGGACTCTCACCACCGTGAGGGACGACGACGGCGCGACTCGCCGAACGAGCGGCAGTTTCACCGTGTGTCGTCGGCAGAAAGTGTGAGACTCCCACGGGCATGGCACGGGCGAGTCCCGCGCGCCATCCGGTCAGAGGATCCCGAGCTCGAGAGCCTTCGTAACGGCCCGCGTCCGGTCCTTGACCGCGAGCTTCTCGAAGATGTGGGCGAGGTGCGTCTTGACCGTCGCCTCTCCGATGAAGAGCCGCCGCGTGATCTCCGGATTGCCCGGTTCACTGCGGGTGCCGCTGGGCTAGGGGCCAAGGAGCGCCAGCGGAACCACAGCGACGCCGTCGGATCGCCGGTAGGCGTGTTCGCCGGTCGTGACGAGGACACGGTCCGCGACCATGTCCCCGATCTGGGCGTGCAGCCAGTTAAGGTGGCGGACGTCCTTGTCGCTGACCGACTCGCTGAGTTTGACCTCGATGGCTAGGACTCGGCGATCCTCTCCTTCGACGATCAGGTCGATCTCGTGGTCCGTCTCCTTGGTGCGCAGATGGCCGACCTGCGCCGAGACGGCCGCGGCATACACCCTGACGCTCTGAGCGACGAGTGACTCATACAGCGCGCCGAGCCAGGTGCCGGCCGTCGCGGCCACCCGATCGCCGGAACCTTGCAACAGCCCGGCTCTGCCAACACCGACGAGGCGCGCTGCAAGCGCGGGATCGACCAGATGATGCTTGGGCGAGAGGGTGAGCCTCTTGAGGGGGTTGAACATCGGCACCCAAGCAGGGATCGGATCAAGAACGAAGATCCTGTTCAGATGCTCGCGGTAGTTGTCGACGGTGGCACGGGAAGGCTTGTCTACGATCCCGGCGGTGGCCGCATCGAGGATCTTGGTATACGCCGCATCCGTCGAGGTGGCCGCGGCGTACGCCGTCAGCCAGGCGCGGAGCGCGTCCGGACGCCGCACGTTCAAGCCGTTCTCGGGCAGCTCTCGCTCCACGATGCGCGAGAGGTAGCTGTCGAGTTGGATGGCCCGCGCCCGGCCGGGAAGACCGCGGATGCCGGGAAACCCGGAGGCGAGGATCTCGTCCACGTACCCGGCCAGATCGACGTCGGAGCGGCCCTTGATCGCCGGCCGGCTGCCGGTCAGCAGTTCCGCCAACGACACTTTGGGTTCGATGAGGCCGCGCTCGGCGATCGAGAGCGGGCGCATCGCGAGGCTGACGA
Source organism: Sinomonas sp. G460-2 (assembly GCF_047759905.1). Taxonomy (NCBI): domain Bacteria; kingdom Bacillati; phylum Actinomycetota; class Actinomycetes; order Micrococcales; family Micrococcaceae; genus Sinomonas; species Sinomonas sp. G460-2. The sequence continues at coordinate 3,463 of NZ_JBKZWT010000208.1, forward strand.
TTCGGCCCGCGCCGGAGTGGATGCGCACACCGGGCGCAACGACGGCGGAACCGGCGAGGAGGAACCGACCACCGCGTGCGTCGTCGTCGACGGCCTTGCGGACGCGGTCCCACACCGCAGGCGCGAGCTGCCACTCGTCGATCAGGACCGGGGACTCCACCTGCGTGACGTAGTCGAGGTCGGCGGCGACGATCTCCCTCTGCGCCGGGAGGTCGAGCGAGATCAGCGTCCGCGCACGCTGCATCGCGGTGGCGGTCTTGCCGACGCCCTTGGCGCCCTCCAGCGCAATGGCCCCCAGATGGGGGAACAGCTCATCAAGCAGCTCGTCAATGACACGGCGATGGTAGGGCATACGGCGAACCTAGCAGATGGACGCCTTCCAGTTAGGAAATCCGACGCGATACAACTAGGCGTTTCGACGAGTTCAAACGAGGCATTCCGCCACTCCGCCACTATCCAGCGGCGACGCCCCTTTCGAGCCTCAGGCGTCGCGCCGGATCCAGCGGAACGTCAGCCGGCTCACGAGCAGCCCCACGACGAGCCACACCACGAGCCACACTCCGACCCAGCCGAGCTCCCAGCTCCCGTGCTGTTCGAGCACCTTGAACCCATCGGGCAGGAACACCGAGCGCATCCCCTGGGCGATCCACTTGAGCGGGAAGACGCTCGCGAGGTTCTGCATCCAGTCCGGAAGCATCGAGAACTGGAGGTAGACCCCGGAGATGAACTGCAGCACGAGCACGATCGGCACGACGACGGCGGTCGCGCTCCGGCTGCTCCTCGGCAGGGCGGACAGCGCGATGCCGAGCAGCGCGGACGTCACGGTGCCGAGGACGAAGACCCATGCGAAGGTGCCCCACGCGTCCCACGACGTGGGCAAGGCCACGCCGAACGCGAACTTCGAGACGACGATGAGCATGGCCGCCTGCAGGACCGCCGTCACGAACACCCGGCCGAGCTTGCCGAGGAAGTAGGAGACGGGAGAGAGTGGGGTCCCGCCCAGCCGCTTGAGCGTGCCGTCACCCTTCTCCCCCGCGATGTCCACGGCGAGATTCTGGACGCCGGAGAGCAGGATCCCCGCCGCGAGCATGCCGGGCAGGTAGTACGCGGCGACCGAGACGTGGTCCGGGGAGCCCGGCCCGAGGGTGATGTCGCCGCGCGAGCTGAACGCCGCCGCGAAGATCCCGAGCATGAGCATCGGGAAGAGGAAGGTGAAGAACACTGTGTCCGGCGAGCGGAAGTACCCCTTGGTCTCGTAGCTCGTGCGGGCCATTCCTAGCGACATGACGCTCATGCCAGCTCCCCTTCCTCAACGAGCTCCGCCGCGGAGGCCTTCGAGCCCGCGGCATGGACCAATCCCAGATAGACGTCTTCGAGGCTCGGACGGATGACCTCGAGTTCCCGCGGCTCGCCCCCGAACCGGCGCGCGAGGTCCACGACGAGCTCTGCCGGGCGCTGGGTGCGCTCCTCGCGCGGGGCGCCCGACTCGTCGCGCCAACGCACCACCGGGACGCGCGCCTCCGCTCCGCCGAGCTCGTCGATGTGGCCCACCGCGACGAGGCGGCCGCCCACGATCACGCCGCCCCGATCTCCGAGGCGGGCGGCCTCGTCGAGGTAGTGGGTGGTGAGGAGGATCGTGGTTCCCTCGGCCTTGAGCTGCTCGATGAGCTTCCAGAATTCGCGCCGAGCCTCGGGGTCGAAGCCCGTGGTCGGCTCGTCGAGGAACAGCAGCTCCGGGCGCCCCACGATCGCGAGCGCGACGTCGACGCGGCGCTGCTGGCCGCCCGAGAGCTTGCCGATCCGGGTCTTGGCCTGCTTCTCGAGGCCCACGGCCGCGATCACGTCCTCGACGTCGCGGGGGTTCGGGTAGAAGCGCGCAAAGTGGGCGAGCTGCTCCCGGACCGAGTACTGGCCGCTTTCCCCCGTGGACTGCAGGACGATCCCGAGCCGCGCCTTCCAGTCGAGGCGCGCGTGGGCCGGGTCGGCGCCGAGCACGCTCACCTCGCCCGCGGTGCGGTGGCGGTAGCCCTCGAGGATCTCGACGGTCGTGGACTTGCCAGCACCGTTCGGGCCCAGCAGCGCGAACGTCTCGCCGCGGGCAATGTCCAGGTCAATACCGGCGACGGCGGTCAGGTCACCGTATTCCTTGCGGAGCCCGCGGACGCGGACCGCTAGATCGGCAGGATTGGTTCTCATGCCACGAGCATGACGCGGTTTGGCTCGCCGCGGCACCCGTCAGGAGGCCGATGTGTGCATCCCCCGATCCGGGGATGCCGCGGTGGGCTCTGCGGCAATGGACTCTGCGGCAGTGACCGACTATGCGGCGGATGTCCCGTTCGACGGCGCCGGGAGCTCTCCTGCCCCGAGGCGGCGCAGGACGTCGATGAGCAGCCGCCGCTCGACGACCTTGATGCGCTCGTGGAGCGACTCCTCGTCGTCGTCCTCGGCAATGGCGAGCGCCTCCTGGGCGATGATCGGGCCCGTGTCCACACCGGCGTCGGCCCAGTGCACCGTACACCCGGTGACCTTGACGCCGTAGGCGAGCGCGTCACGGACCCCGTGGGCGCCCGGGAATGCCGGGAGGAGCGCGGGGTGGGTGTTGAGGTAGCGCCCGCCGAAGCGCTCGATGAACTCGGGGCTCACGATCCGCATGAAGCCCGAGGAGACCACGAGGTCCGGGGCGTACGAGGAGACGCGCTCGGCGAGCGCGGCGTCCCATTCGGCGCGTGTGGGGAACGAGTTGAAGTTCACCACGAACGTCTCGAGCCCGGCCTCTTCCGAGCGCTCGATCCCGTAGGTCCCGTCGCGGTCCGCGCCCACAGCGGCGATCTCGACCTCGAGCTCACCGGCCTTGACGGCGTCGATGACCGCCTGGAGATTGGAGCCGGTGCCGGAGACGAGGACCACGATGCGCATGGATCAACCTTAGGCGACCGGCACCGCGCGCCCCTTCCGGAGCACGCCGCTAGCCGATGCACGC